>NZ_JARAMO010000012.1:0-8242 GCF_028807275.1 Mameliella sp. AT18 | reverse complement strand
AATACCTTTACAACATAAAAAATGCGTCTTCTCTGTGGGCTTAAATTATTCCCAGTGCTGTCAGACTTTGTTTGACCAGTTGCTCACGCTCGCTGGCTGAAATCCCTGTTTTCATATGCATATTCAAAGCAAAATACACTTTTTCACCTGTTGCTGTTTCGACCCAGCCTGTCCACCAGCCCACTTGCGGTTCTAAGTCCATGCCCCAACCAGATTTGGCGTAGAGTTTATAATTCGGTTTTTGTTCAATCAGCAGCATGTCTTGTACTGCATGTTGTACATCGGGTTTAAAAGCGAGTTGTGTATTGGCCAGCTTCTCTACAAAAAGGATTTCTTGAACAGGCGTAATTTGCAGTGGACCGACTAACCAAAAATTATCGACAACGGTGCCAATCTGTTGATTGCCATATCCAATGCGCTGTACTTCTTTTTTCATCAGGTCTAGGCCAATGCGCCGTGCTAGCTCCTGATAAACGGGAACGGCAGATGCTTGCATGGCTTGCCCTAAAGTCATGTCTTTTTCCCAAGCAGGGAAGCTGCGCTTTTGACCATCCCATTTAAATACCTCGGTGCTGGTTGCTTTACCATGTTCTAGTCCGATTAAGGCATTCAGCATTTTAAAGGTAGAGGCGGGTACATAGGGTGTCTGAGCACGGCTCAAGTCATTGCCGTAGCTGTGTAAGCCATGTTTATCTTTAATGACAATCACCCCAGTGGTTTGGAGTTGATTGAAGGCTTGTTGGATCTGCTGCTGAGCACTTTGTTGCTGTTGGTTTTTAGCTGTTTCTACGGAGGGGCTTATTGTGGTACATGCAGAACCGAAGGTAGTAATGAGGACGATGAGGCCCAACTGTACAGTTTTCATTGAAGGCTGAGATCTAAATTTTTTATCAGCCTAAGGTAAAAGTGGAATGTGAAACAACAATATTTAGGTAATAAAAAACCGCGCTTTCGCGCGGTTTTTTATTAAAGAGACAAATTATTTTTTGTCATCTTTTACTTCAGTGAACTCAGCATCTACAACGCCATCGTCCGCTTTTTGTTGTTGACCAGCGTCACCACCGAATGCATTCGGGTCGAACCCTTCAGCACCGCCTTGACCTTGAGCAGCTTCATAAGCGCGTTGCGTGATCGGCATGATGATGTTTTGAAGTGCTTCAGTTTTCGCTTTGATGTCTTCTACATCATTTTCTTTAGTTGAAGTTTCAAGCTCAGCGACTGCAGTTTCAACAGCAGTTTTTTCATCGCTTGTTACTTGCTCGCCTAGATCTTTCACCGCTTTTTGAGCAGAAGATACCAATGCATCCGCTTCGTTACGTGCTTTCGCAAGTTCTTCGAACTTACGGTCTTCTTCAGCATTCGCTTCAGCATCTTTGATCATTGCTTCGATTTCAGCATCAGACAAACCTGAGTTTGCTTTAATCTGGATGGATTGCTCTTTACCCGTGCTCTTATCTTTAGCCGATACTTTTAAGATACCGTCAGCGTTAATGTCGAACGATACTTCAATTTGTGGCACACCACGTGGAGCAGGTGGAATGTCGCCTAATTGGAAGTTACCTAACAATTTGTTTTGCTGTGCCATTTTACGTTCACCTTGGAACACAGAAATGTCTACAGCAGGTTGGTTGTCCGCAGCAGTTGAGAACACTTGAGATTTCTTAGCAGGAATCGTGGTGTTTTTCTCAATAATTGCTGTTAACACGCCACCCATGGTTTCGATACCAAGTGTCAACGGAGTAACGTCAAGAAGAAGTACGTCAGTTTTGTCACCAGACAATACCGCACCTTGAATTGCAGCACCCATTGCTACCGCTTCGTCAGGGTTCACGTCTTTACGTGGTTCACGGCCGAAGAACTCTTGTACTTTTTGTTGTACAAGTGGCATACGAGATTGACCACCCACCAAGATTACGTCAGAGATGTCGCTTGTTGAAAGACCAGCATCTTTAAGCGCAATGCGGCAAGGTTCGATTGTACGTTCAACTAAATCAGCCACTAAACCTTCAAGTTTTGCACGTGTTACGTTAATCACTAAATGTTTAGGACCAGTCGCATCAGCCGTGATGTACGGAAGGTTAATTTCAGTTGCATTTGACGAAGAAAGCTCGATTTTTGCTTTTTCAGCTGCTTCTTTCAAACGTTGTAATGCAAGTGGATCTTGTTTCAAGTTGAAGTTTTGTTCTTTCTTGAACTCTTCAACCAAGAACTCGATTAAAGCGTTATCGAAGTCTTCACCGCCAAGGAAGGTATCACCGTTAGTTGATAACACTTCGATTTGTTGGTCGCCATCAAGATCAGCGATTTCAATGATAGATACGTCAAAAGTACCACCACCTAAGTCATAAACTGCAACTTTACGGTCGCCTTCTTTTTTGTCCATACCGAACGCAAGTGCAGCAGCCGTTGGTTCGTTGATGATACGTTTAACTTCTAAACCTGCGATTTTACCCGCATCTTTAGTTGCTTGACGCTGTGCATCGTTAAAGTAAGCAGGAACGGTAATCACCGCTTCAGTTACTGTCTCACCTAAGTAATCTTCTGCAGTTTTCTTCATCTTTTTCAAGATTTCAGCAGAGATTTGTTGTGGTGCAAGTTTCTTGTCGTTTACTTCAACCCAAGCATCACCATTGTCAGCTTTGATGATTTTGTAAGGGACAAGACCGATGTCCTTTTGAACCGCTTGGTCTTGATACTTACGACCGATCAAGCGTTTGATTGCGAATAATGTGTTTTTAGGGTTAGTCACTGCTTGACGTTTTGCAGACTGACCCACCAAGATTTCGCCATCTTTATACGCAATAATCGATGGTGTTGTACGTGCACCTTCAGCGTTGTCGATCACTTTAACTTTGTCGCCTTCAAGTACAGCGACGCAAGAGTTTGTTGTACCTAAGTCAATACCAATGATTTTAGCCATTTGGATGATTCCTCAAAAATTTTTGCAATGTTTTTGCTTGTTATTCGATATGAGAGCCGTTCAATTTTTTTCAAGTGATAATCAAGAAAAAATTTTACAAACTCTCGAATTTATAGAGTTTATGCGCCAACCATGACCATTGCTGGACGAAGCAAACGACCATTTAAGGTATAACCTTTTTGTAATACCGTTCCGATCTCGTTGGCTTTCGCATTTGGATCAATCCCGACTGCTTGATGCAAGTCCGCATTGAAACCATTTGCTGTATCAACTGCGACCACACCAAATTTTTCCAGTGCAGTCAGTAACGATTTCAACGTCAGTTCCACACCTTCAAACATTGGTGTTTTTTCCTCACCCGATGCGCTAAGGGCACGTTCTAAATTATCCACTGAGTCCAGTAACTCTTTTGCGAATTTTTCGAGAACGGTGTCTTTATGCTTCTCTGATTCACGTTGAATACGCTCTACACTTTTTTGTGCTTCGTATACAGCATTTGCAGTGCGGGCTTTTTCAAGCTTTAAGCTTTCTTCAAGATTGGTAATTTGGGCTTGTAAATCCTCAACTGAAACTTCAGCTTGCTCCGCTTCAGCTTGAGTTTGCGCTGTTTGTGAATCCGCTTGCTCTTGCCCTAGATCTTGAGCTTCTTGATTGTGCTCAGTCGCCATTGATTTACTCCGTTTAAATGGGTTTTTAAACATGTACAGTCCTTCAGGCATCAGTGTTAACTGGGTTAATCTGAACTGCCATGCGTTATTGAATTCAGGATTACTACAAAAGATCGGGGCAACAGCCAAAAATTCAAGCGGCTTCAGTGATTAATTCATGTATTTTTGGTAAAAAATTGCTGAAATCAGGCTTTCTAGGTGCTTATTCTATCCGAAGGTCCATTTCCAATTCTGCTTGAGTTTTTTTATGTTGAAAAAGGCTAATCGTTACATTGAATTATTTTAATTAAATTTATCTGTTTTACTAATTTTTCGCTTGACCACATAATGAGTTCATCAGCGGTGATCATACTTTGTGGAGAGAGCAAAGTATGGTGACTGCGACCTATTTGCATAGCTTGGGGAAACCCTCTTAATTTAGAGATTTAGGTTTTTGAATAGTACGTCTCCCAAAAGTACTCTATTCGGTGCAAAGGTATAATGCTGTCAGAGTGATTCGAGCTTTGCACTCAAAATTCGATTTTTAAGGCTGTGGTTTCTTTATTTTTGTATGCTTTCTCGAGCTTAATCCGCTTTGGGTTAAGCTTTTTTTTGCTTAAACTTTAAAAATAACATTATTTAATCGTGTATCAGCATACAAGAGTTCTGCAATACTGAAGAGTTGATGGTCTAAGCATAGAGTTCCTATTTATGCTGCTCACCGAAGAAAGAAATAATGCAGAATCAGCATATTAACTTGAGCTGCTGTGGAGATGTAGTGCTAAGGCGGTATTTGTACCCAATTAATAAAAAATTGCACAAGTTGTACTCGAGTCTGCAAAAACTACAACTCAGAACGTGTGTAAAAGTTTTCGGATTTGACAAAGATAGGCAGGGCAAAGTTTGGCTTTGCTATTTTTGTATGATGTAAAAGGAAATGAAAGAATGTTAAATAAGAAAACTGCATTAGTGTCTCTAGCGCTTTTAGGTTCAGCATTTGCCATCGTGGGCTGTAGCTCAAGTGAAACCAGTACTGCACCTGAGTCCGCTCAAGTGACCACTGCACCAGATGCAACTGCAACCGTTGAGGGAAGTGCTGGAGTCGAGGTTCAAGCAGATCCTGCGGCTCAGATTGAACCCATCCAATCTACACCTGCGACAACACAACAATAAAACTTAAAAGAGAACTTCTCTTACATTCGCTTTGTTAAAGACCTTCACAGGATGCCGTGAAGGTCTTTTTTAGGGAGTAAATAACTCAAGCTGTTCAGCCGTCTTATTTCATCAGTCTGATGTGCGATGACGATTTTATCGCTCTTGACGTGAGTTATCCCAACCTCTGTTTTGATTGTGGTGTTGATCATCGGGACGTTGCTTACGATCGTTATGGGATTGTTTGCGTCGATCTTCAGTTCGTTGACGCTCTTGCTCACGACGTTGGCGTTCGGCATTTTGTCGTTGCTGACGTTCAGTATCATAACGTTTGCGTTCTTGGTTTAATCGCTCTTGATCACGCTTTTTCTGTTGCCAGTCTTGATGACGTTGATTAGCGATCCGTTTGCGCTCAGCTTCAATACGTTGCCGTTCTTGTTCGCGGTTTTGGCGTTCCCATTCAGCATGTCTTTGGCGGTTTCGGTCTGCCTCGCGACGTTCGCGTTCAATGCGGTTTTGTCGTTGTTGGTATTCCCAGCGTTGGCGGTCTCGTTCACGTTCATAGCGATCATGCTGGTCGTAGCGTCGATCATCATAATCATAGCGGTGGTCGTAGCGTCCGTCATAATAGCCATCCTCAGGAAAAGCCACACAACCAACAAACAAGGTGCTGATGAGTGAGAGGAATATTATTTTTTTAGTCATGGCAGGTCTCCTTCATAAAAACGGAGTAGCAAAACACTCCTAAATCGGCATAAAAATTGTCAATGACAAGCTCTTAAAAGAAGATTAGCGTATAGGACGTATTGCTATGTATCTTGATGTGAAGACTTATATAAGAGAATGGTCACGTAAGTGCTGATCATGTAGAGAATATGAAGAACGATAAAAGGATATTATTGACATGGGCGTGTTGAATCAAACTTTACAACAATGGGTGGAACAAGGCCAAGGCAGTGCGGCACGAGTGATTGATCGCTTGCCGATAGTAGCACAAGAAGGCTTGGTTAAAGCGCTGGGTTATCCTCACCAGTTTGAACAATTAGATCCCTTTATCAAATGCTTAATGGCAGCTCAATATAAGCAAGGCAAATCGGGCTTTATTTTTGAAGACTATCATCGTTCTCGTAAATTGTTTGATCATCAAATTCAAATGTTGACCGCGAAACCCAGCGCGGTAAAACAAGTGGAAGATTTACGTCTACCTTTACAAAGTGGAACTGTATTTGCGCGGCATTATCATCCTGCACCGAATAAGAAACTTCCGATGTTGGTGTTTTATCATGGCGGCGGCTTTGTGGTTGGCAGTCTCGACAGTCATGATGAAGTCTGTCGCTTACTGGCGATCCATGCCAAAGTACAGGTGCTCAGTATTGATTATCCTTTGGCACCAGAAGTTGGCCCGCATTTATTGATTCAATCTTGTGAAGATGCTTTGGCTTGGGTCTATCAAAACCGTCGTCAGTTCAAAATTTTGAAAAACCGAATTGCGGTGGCAGGCGATAGTGCAGGTGGCAATATCAGTGCCGTGGTGGCGCAGCGAACTGCTGCAAAAGCTTATGCGCCAAGTGCACAATTGTTAATTTACCCCGTGGTCGATTTCAAAAGTCGCCATCCATCGTTCTTTGCTTATAAAGATGGACTGACCTTAACGGGGCAAGATGTCGATAGAGTGACCTCGTTGTATGCTGAACAACATCAGGTAGCTCTGGATGATCCTATTGTTTCGCCGACTTATGGCGTATTAAAAAGTGTCGCACCCGCTTTTGTCATCACCGCAGGTCATGATTTATTGCATGATGAAGGTGAAATTTATGCCATCAAATTAAAGCAGCAGGGCAATAAGGTTTATTATCAGAATTATCTAGATCAACCCCATGGCTTTGTGAACTTCACCATCATTTCTCGTCGGGCAAAAAAAATCACCATAGAAATGGCAAAGAATTTTAGAAAATTTTGGGATAAGAATGCCAAATAAAGATGCATGAATTTTCAAAAGAATGTTTCACGTGGAACATTCTTTTTTTATTTAGAGCGGATTTTGGCTTCTGGAAAAACAAGCTGAAAGCTTGGGACATAAAAACTTTGTAGAGCCTTGGCCTGTCCAAAGTCTGGAAAGAGGGTGGTATGGTTTTGCCATTCAAATTTTTTCAGTTTCATTAGCTTCGCGCGAAACTGTGGAGAAAACTCATAACGTTGACCTTGCCACGCTTGCTGTATTTTGAGCATGGAACGTGGAATGTGATGACTATTAATATAAAACGGACGTGCTTTTTTACATTGGGTGAGTGTTAAACACAAGGTTTGGTCTTGAGTGCTGACTTGACATTGTGTTGTTTCGTGCTGCGTATGCCAGTCAAACTGAGCGAACTCTTTCGGAATACCCCAAAGCTGTTGACCATGTTCAACTGAAATCTGTGTAGATACATAAATTTTAGGAATCGAGCTTAAACGCCGTTTGCTCAGTAAAGGATGGTCAAGCAAAAGCAGTTCATCATAAGGTCCAACAGGAGATTGATGATAACGCACCAACATGACTTGAACCACACGACCAATCGGGGAAGGAGCGATACGAAACGTTTTATATTGCCGGATAAATTGCGGACTGATCCAATAATTCAAAATAAAAGCTTCACCTTGTAAATGCCAAGGCGGAAATTGACTCAATTGAGACAGGGCTAAAGCTTCATTCATCGTTATTCTCGTTTTCTTAGAAGAAGTAGTGTTTTATTTATACTGAACGATTAATATACCGAAATCTAATAACATCTGAATGCTGTGAGTAACGAAATGTTAAAGAAGAGTTTAGTTGCAGTGGCGGTTACATGTATGAGTATGGCGGTCATGGCAAATAACACGATTGTTGAAATGAAAACATCAATGGGCAACATCGAAATTGAACTGTTTAATGATAAAGCACCAATCTCAGCAAAAAACTTTGAAGACTATACGAAAGCTAAGTTTTATAACGGCACGATCTTTCATCGCGTCATTCAGGGTTTCATGGTGCAAGGTGGGGGCATGACTGCTGACCTTGTGGAAAAGCCAACCCGACCAGCCATTCAAAATGAATCAAGTAATGGTTTATCGAATAAACGTGGCACTTTGGCGATGGCACGAACCAACCTACCGCATTCTGCAACCAGTCAGTTCTTTATTAATGTGGTGGATAATAACTTTCTAGATAGAAGTACCAATAACGCAGGTTATGCGGTTTTTGGTCAGGTCACTAAAGGTATGGATGTGGTAGATAAAATCACTAAAGTACCGACAGGACGTGCAGGGCCACATCAAGATGTACCGAAACAACCTGTTAAAATTCTCAGTGTGAATATTAAAGCAGCAGCAGTGCAAAAGTAATGAAAAAAGAGAGCAGAAATATTAAATCTATATTTCTGCTTTAAAATTATTGAGTTAGGCGTAAGGTTGTATGTTTTTGAACCTTTTTAGTGCATAAAAATACAACACCCGATAAAACAACCAGTTAAAAGCACTTGCAAAGCTTTAGAAATCCTCTAGAATG
>NZ_JARAMO010000011.1:0-27625 GCF_028807275.1 Mameliella sp. AT18 | reverse complement strand
GTACGTTTTGTACAAAACGTACAGACTGATCGGTTCACTTTTGTCCCTCGGTAGGGGGATTTTCATCCCACCCGGCAGGAGTACAAAGAGTCCCCGAAATCAGCTCTCGGACAGGGCCACCTTCATGTCCTTGACCTCGTAGATGACCTCTCCATCGGCCTCCACGATCCCGTCCGCGACGCCCATCGTCAGCCGCCGGGTCTGCACCGCCTTGGTGAAATCCACCTTGTAGGTCAACATCTTGCGGTCCGGGCGCACCATGCCCTTGAGCTTGACTTCACCCACGCCCAGCGCATAGCCCCGCCCCGGCCAGCCGCGCCAGCCCAGGTTGAAACCGGTCAGCTGCCACAGCCCGTCCAGCCCCAGGCAGCCCGGCATGATCGGGTTGCCCGGAAAATGGCACTCGAAGAACCACAGGTTGGGGTCGATGTCGAACTCGGCCACAACATGTCCCTTCCCGTGCAGGCCTGCGTCCCCGGAAATATCCGTGATCCGGTCCATCATCAGCATCGGCGGTTCCGGCAGCTGGGCATTGCCCGGCCCGAACAATTCGCCCCGGGCACATTTCAGAAGGTCTTCCTTGCCGAAGCTGGTGGGATAATCGGCCATTCAGGCGGGCCCTCTCTTTGTTGCACAGTCAAAACCTTGCCCCGTCTAGCACCGCGTTTGCAAGCCATGCAAGGGCGCCACCGCCGCAGGCGCCGCGTCCGACGGCAGGAAACCCATTGAATTTCCCCACCATGCGGCTTTATATATGCTCTGCAATGCAACGCCCACAGCGAGAGATGATGTCCGAGGCGATCGAGCGCGGCAAGACATGGCTGGGACGCAGCGACCTGCGCCCCACACGACAGCGCGTCGCGCTGGCGGCTTTGCTTGTCGGCGACGGAAACAACCGTCACGTCACCGCCGAAAGCCTTTTCGCCGCCGCCAAGGACAGCGGCGAGCAGGTGTCTCTTGCCACCGTCTACAACACGCTCAAGGCCTTCTGCGATGCGGGCCTGATGCAGGAAGTCACGGTGGACGGGTCACGCAGCTACTTTGACACCAACACCCACGATCACCCGCATTTCTTCTGGGAAGATCGTGGCGCGCTGACCGATGCACCCGCGGACCAGCTGGAAATCACCCGCCTGCCAGAAGCGCCCGAGGGCTCGGAAATCGCCTCTGTCGAGGTGGTCATCCGCCTCCGCCGCAAGACCACGGACTGATTTTCCCTAGACGCTCGGCATTCCCTTGACCCGCATCAGGCGTTTCTGCGCCGCGATCCGGAAGGGGGCATTGGGCGCGCCATAGCCGGCGTAGCCATCGCGCCGCTCCAGGATCTCGATGAACATGCCCCCCGCGAAGGGGCGCGAGTACAGCTGGAAGAAGGCGCCGTTTTCGTCACGGTCGTAAAGGATGTTGAACCGGCGCAGCGCCTCCAGCATCCCCTCGTCGATGTCGAAACGGGACATGAGGTCGGCGTAGTAATTCTCTGTCATCGGCAAGGGGTCGAAGCCGCGCGCAGCCAGCGCCTCGGCCGTGGCGAAGATATCCGCGCTTTCCAGCGCCAGGTGCTGCACCGGGGCGCCGAAACTCTCTGCCAGAAAAGCCCCGGCAAAGGTGCGGTGCGTTTCCGCCCCGTTCAGCGTGATACGCAGCCCGCCCGCCTGCAATGCCTGGCTGCGCACCAAACCGTCCGGATCGGTCACGTCAACCATCGGCGCCTTGGCCATCTCGAAGAGCGATGTATAGAACAGCGACCAGCTGAGCATCTCGTCATAGGTCATGGTCTGGGCGATGTGGTCGACACGCCGCAGGCCCGCACCTTCGCCCGCCTCGGCCAGGGTTTCGAACTCCGCCGACCAAACATCGGCCTGCCCGCTGTCGAGGAAATGCAGCAGGCTGCCGCCCAGACCGCGGATCGCGGGAATGGCCAGCTGCCCGGGGCTGGCCGGTTGCGCGAAAGGCTCGCCCCCCAGCGCGCTTGCCCGCGCAACCGTATCCCTGCCTGACCCCACGCGCAGCCCGATATCGCAGACGCTGGTGCCGCGCGCATTGTAGACCGACCCGGCAAAATCGCCCGGTTCCTCGTTGATCAGCACGCGGATTTCGCCCTGCTGCCAGAGCGTCAGCGCCTTGGACAGGTGCCGCCCGACGCGCGTGAACCCCAGCGCCGCCAGCAGCGCGCCAAGGTCCTCGGCCTCTTTCCCGCGCGAGGCGAACTCGACAAAGCTGACCCCGTCGACCGTCACACGCGCCGGAAACTCCGGCAGGTCCACGCCGGTCGAAGGTTCGGCCCGGCGCACGTCATCCATCAGCGCCACCAGCGAACGATAGCCGTCCCGCGCCACGCTGCCTGGCAAGCCGCCCCGGAACTGGTCGTTGAAGATTTCCAGGCTGACCGGCCCCGCGTAGCCCGCCGCCATGACCGCCCGCATGAAGCCTGTCACGTCCAGGTCGCCCTCGCCCGGCATGTTGCGGAAATGGCGTGACCAGTACAGCAGGTCCATGTCGATCCGCGGCGCATCCGCCAGCTGGACAAAGAAGATCCGGTCACCGGGAATACGCCGGATCGTCTCCGGGTCGATGCCCCTCGCCAGCGTGTGAAAACTGTCCAGGATCAGGCCGATGTTGGGGTGATCGGCACGGCGCACGATCTCCCAGGCATCGCGGTGGTCGTTGACGTGCCGCCCCCAGGCCAAGGCCTCGTAGCCGACGCGAATGCCATGATCGGCCGCGATCTCTCCCAGCTCGGCAAAGTCCCCTGCCGCGCGGTCGATGCCGCCCAGGGCCTCGGAGTGGACCGACGAACAGAACAGCACCAGGTCTGCGCCCAAGTCTTGCATCAGGTCGAACTTGCGCCGCGCGCGGTCAAAGGCCTTGTCCCGCAGCGGGCCCTGCGGCAACCCCTCGAAATCGCGGAACGGCTGGAACAGGGTGATCTCCAGCCCGTGATCTCGGATCAGGGCGCCCACCTCGCGCGGGCTGCCCGCATCTGCAATGAAATCCTGTTCGAAGATCTCGACCCCGTCGAAACCGGCGGCGGCGATGGCCTCCAGCTTTTCGCGCAGGTTGCCAGAAACAGAGACGGTGGCAATCGAGGTCTTCATGCCGCGTCCTCGGCCTGCAGCGCCGCGCGCAGCGCAGGTTCGTCCAGCGGCAGACCGGCGAAATGCGCCCAGGCATGCACGCCCTGGTAAAAGAACAGCTCCCAGCCCGAAATGATGTCCAGCCCCTCGGCGCCAGCATCGGTCAGGAACTGGGTGTCCACGGGCGTATAGACCGCGTCGAAGGCCCAGACCGCCCCCGCCATCGCAGCGCGGGGCAGCGGCGTGCCTTCGTACCCCACCATGCCGACCGGGGTGCAGTTGACCAGCCCGCCCGCGCCTGCAGCCAGGGCCGTGGCGTCCGTGCCCGTCACCACCTTCATCTCGGGGGCGGCCTCGCGCAGGGCCTCTGCCAGCGCCTCGGCCTTGGCCAGATCACGGTCCACCAGTCGCAGTTCGGGCGCGCCAAGCCGCGCCAGCCCAAACGCCACGGCCCGGCCAACACCTCCGGTGCCGATCATCAGCACCGGCCCTGTGGGTGCCTTGCCCCGCACCCGTTCATAGGCCGCGATGAAGCCCGAGAAATCTGTATTGAATCCGCGTGGCCCGTCCGGCTCGAAGATCACCGTGTTGCAGGCGCCCATCGCCTGCACCAGCGGGTCATCCACCCGCAGCCGCGCCGTGACGCGCTCCTTGTAGGGGTAGGTCACGTTGATGCCGCGGTATCCACCCGCGGCACATCGGTCGAAGACCTGCTCGAAATCCTCGCCCAAATCCCTGGGAACCAGCCTGTCGTATTGCACCGCAATCCCGTTCTGGGCACCTGCCAGCCGGTGCAGCACCGGAGCCCGCGACCGGGCGATATTGTCACCGATCAACCCCAGAAGCAGCGTATCACTATCGGTCATGGCAGGCCCTTTCCCGTCTGCGCGTGGCGTGATCATGGCACGGCAGCCCCTCCGCTCCAAGCGGCACGCATACCTCTGCGCCTGCCGGAAGATCCGACTGGTACCCGCGGCCGGACTCGAACCGGCACGGCATAAAGCCTGGGGATTTTAAGTCCCCTGTGTCTACCATTCCACCACGCGGGCCAGTGGCGCGAACATAGCCGCCCTGCGGGCCGTGTAAACCGGAACCAGTCCCGGCAGAGGCATCGCTTGTCCGCTCTGGCCCTGACGATATGCTGGCACTGCCAAACCAGCAAAGGGCACTCCATGCGCCATCCGTTTCTCCTGTGTCGCTTTCTTGCAATCCTCGCACTTTGGCTGGCTGGCAGCGAGACCCTGGCTGCGGATTTCAGCAGGGGCGGCAACAACGTCATGGGGTGCGACGTTACGCTGAGCGGCCAGATCACCAGCGGGGATGCCGCCAGGATGGACAGCTACCTCGACGCGATCGACCTCCCCTCTGGCTATATCCGCACGTCGGTGCTCTGCCTGGACAGCCCTGGTGGCGGATATTCCGAGGGCATCAAGCTGGCCGAGATCATCAGCCGTCGCGGCCTGGCGACCGCCGTCGGACCCGGCCAACGCTGCGAAAGCGCCTGCGCGCTGGCCTTCATGGCCGGGCGCATCCTGGCAGGGGATGGTTACTCCGAGGCGAAACGCCGTTTACATCCCGCGGGTCAGCTGGGATTTCACGCCCCGGGCCTGACCGTCGACAACGGCACCTACACAGAGCAATCCGTGGCCCGGGCCTACGAGGTCGCGGTGCTCAGCGTGCGTGAATTGATCGAGTTCCGGAAACGCGCCAGCCTCAATTTCCCCGAAACCCTGCTGCTCGAGATGTTGGGCACTCCACCCAACCGGATGCGGCGGATCGAAACCGTGGGGGATGCCGCCCTCTGGAAGGTCGAGATCTTTCCCGTGGGCAATCCCCGGTCCGGCGCCGCCGAGATGGTCTGGAACGCCTGCTCGAACCTGCAAGGTTATGTCCAGGGGGCCCGGCCACGCAACGAACCTGTGCCCGCCGACACCATCGGCGACATCCGCAGACAAGGGACCGCCATCACGATCCGGTCGGGCATCGGCTTCCTGGGCGAAGGTCAGCCCCGATGCCAGATCACCCTGGGCGGCACGGGCTACGTCGACAAAGACGCCATCGGCTATATCGACTTTCCCGAAGCCGGCATCCCCGGGTCCTTTACCGCGCTCTACAAGACCATGCTCTTTGCGCCCGACACCCGCATCTCCGACCTCCCCGCACCGCAGCAACGCGACAGGGAAAACCTTCTGGCCCGGTTTACCACACCGCGCCAATCCCGGGGCGGCGCATCCTGCGGGCTGACCGGGCAGCGGGCGCGCGTGACCAACGTCCGGGAATACGTGAACATGCGTCAAATGCCGGACTTCGACGCGCCGGTCATGCGTCGGCTGCCACTGGGGGCAACCGTACAGGTTTTCGGCAATCCGATCATCACCAACCTGGGCGGAATGCGCGCCGCCTGTGCCGACGCCTGCCGACCGGCCGGAACCGGCAATCTGCAGATGATCCGGCGCTGCATCGACAGCAACAGTATCTGGATCAACATCATGGACAGCCGCGGCGTCCGCGGCTTTGTCAGCCGGCAGTTCCTGGACTAGCAGGCGGCGTCACAGGTCTTCCCCCGGCAGCGGCTTCAGCAGGGCGCGTTCCGCGAGCCAGGGATTGATCGCCAGCGCCGCACGCAGGGCGACCTGCGCCTCTTCCTCGCGGCCCAGGGCAAACAGCGTCACTGCCTTGCCCGACAGGGCGCCAATGTGCCGCGGGTTCAGTTCCAGTGCGCGATCCAGATCGGGCAGCGCCGCCGCGAAATCCTCACGCAGGAAATTGACAAAGGCGCGCTGGTTGTACCCCTCGGCGTAGAAGGGGCAGTAGCCCACCAGCGTGTCCAGCCGGTCCAGCGCGCGCAGGAAGTCATAGCGCGCGCGGGCGCGCATCGCCTCGTCCAGCATGGCCTGGCTGGCCTCGTCCGGGGCGTTGTCCCAGTATCCCCACATCCGGTTGGTGATCATCCGCGCGGTGGTTTCGTCGGGCGCGACCAGCAACGCCTCGTAAAGGGGATCCATCTCTTCGCTGTGATCCGGCGCGGTGGGGCAGCCATCCGCCAGGACAGGCGCGGCCAGACAGGTCAGGGCAAGGGCGAGTCTCATACACAAAGGGTGGCACGGGCTGCCCAAGGGTCAAGTCACATCCGCGACACCCTCTTCCTTGACCGCTTCCATTGCCACGAAGGTCGAGGTCGAGGCCACTCCTGGCAGGGTCGAGACCTTTTCCGCCAGCACCCGGCGATAGCTGGGCATGTCCTGCGTCCGCACCTTCAACAGGTAGTCGAAGTTGCCCGCGATCAGATGCGCCTGTTCGATCTCCGGGATCGTGGTGATAGCCGCGTTGAACCGGGCCAGCGTGCCCTCGCGCGTATCGACCATGCGCACCTCGACAAAGGCGACATGATCCAGCCCGAGCCGGATCGGATCCAGCACCGCGCGATAGCCCCGGATGTACCCGGCCTCTTCCAGCCGCTTCAGGCGCGTCTGCGTGGGCGATTTCGACAGGCCGATGCGCCGCGCCAGTTCCGTGACCGAAATGCGCGCCTCGCCCGCCAGTTCCGCCAGGATCGCTCGATCAAAGCGGTCAAGATCCGAGATTCCCGATTCCATCGCATTTCCCCGAAAACTTGGGCCAAACGTCAAGTCGACCCAGCAAAAACAGTCAAACGTCCCGCGACTCTCCGGGTATCTTACACCAAAGTTCGGTGTGCTGGTATCCATTCCGCACCCCGCCCCCACTTATCTTACCCGAAATCCAGAAAGGCACGAGCATGCCGAAGGACCAGATGACAGACCTGCGCGCGCGCATCGACGCGCTGACCTATGCCGGTGAGGCCGAAACCCTGGCCCGGCTGAAAGACGATGTCGCGCTGGACAGCTCTGCCCGCGCCGCGATCTCTGGCAGCGCGGCGCAGCTCGTGCGGGACATCCGCGGCGCCACCCGCCCCGGGCTGATGGAGGTCTTCCTGGCCGAATACGGGTTGTCGACCGAAGAGGGCGTCGCGCTGATGTGCCTGGCAGAGGCGCTGCTGCGCGTGCCCGACAGCGCCACCATCGACGCACTGATCGAGGACAAGATAGCGCCGTCGGACTGGTCGCGTCACCTGGGCCACTCCACCTCGCCGCTGGTCAATGCCTCGACCTGGGCGCTGATGCTGACAGGCAAGGTGCTGGAGGACCAGCAACCCGGCCCCGTCGGCCACCTGCGCGGCGCCATCAAGCGGCTGGGTGAACCGGTGATCCGCACCGCCGTCGGCCGCGCCATGCGCGAGATGGGCGCGCAGTTCGTCCTGGGCGAAAGCATCGAGGCCGCGATGAAACGCGGCAAGGCGCAAGAGGCCAAGGGCTATACCTATTCCTACGACATGCTGGGCGAAGCGGCCCGGACAGAGGCCGACGCCCAGCGCTATTTCGACGCCTATGCCCAGGCGATCCGCGCCATCGCCACCAATGCCCCGCACGAGGCCACCCGCGACAACCCCGGTATCTCGGTCAAGCTTTCGGCCCTGCATCCGCGCTATGACGAGTTGCAGGCCGAAACCGCCCGCGCCGCGCTGATCCCCCGTCTGCGGGCGCTGGCCCTGCAGGCGCGCAACGCCAAGATCGGGCTGAACATCGACGCGGAAGAGGCCGACCGCCTCTCGCTCTCGCTGGACGTGATCGAGGAGGTCCTTTCCGATCCGGGCCTTGCCGGCTGGGAAGGGTTCGGCGTGGTCGTGCAGGCCTACGGCCAGCGCGCGGGCGCGGTGATCGACTGGCTCTACGCGCTGTCGGAAAAGCTCGATCGCCGGATCATGGTCCGGCTCGTGAAAGGCGCTTACTGGGACACCGAGATCAAGCGCGCCCAGGTCGCCGGCCTGCCCGCGTTCCCGGTCTTCACCTCGAAACCCGCCACCGATGTCTCCTACATCGCCAATGCGCGCAAGCTGCTGTCGATGACGGACCGCATCTACCCGCAGTTCGCCACGCACAACGCACACACGGTGTCGGCGATCCTGCACATGGCGCAGGACAAAAACGCATTTGAATTCCAGCGCCTGCACGGCATGGGAGAGACCCTGCACCGGCTGGTCATGGACCAGAACAAGACCCGCTGCCGGATCTATGCGCCGGTCGGCGCGCACCGCGACCTGCTGGCTTATCTCGTCCGTCGCCTGCTCGAAAACGGCGCCAACTCCAGCTTCGTCAACCAGATCGTGGACGAGGACGTGGCCCCTGAAACCGTTGCCGCCGACCCGTTCGAGGCACCCGCAGGCCGTGCCCTGACCACCGGCCCCGACCTCTTCCAGCCCGAGCGCCGCAACTCCGAGGGGCTGGACCTGCGCCACCGGCCCAGCTTTGCCGCGCTCGACAATGGGCGCGCAGCCTTCCGCAATGCGCAATGGCAGGCCGCCCCCCTGACCGTGGCCGAGGCCGCGCCCGGCGACACCGAGGAAGTCCTGAACCCCGCCAACCTCGACGACGTTCTGGGACAGATCACCTGGGCCAGTCCCGAGCAGGCCCGCGCCGCCGCCGCCGCCGCGCAGCCCTGGCAGGCCAGCCCGGCAGAGCGTGCGCGCATCCTGAATGCCGCTGCCGACCTCTACGAGGCCAACCAGGCCGAGATCTTTGCCATCCTTCACCGCGAGGCGGGCAAGTCGCTGATGGATGCCCTGGCCGAACTGCGCGAGGCTGTGGATTTCCTGCGCTACTACGCCGCCCGCTGCCAGGAGGGTGCAGACAGCCCGCTGGGCACCTTCGCCTGCATCTCGCCCTGGAACTTCCCGCTGGCGATCTTCACCGGCCAGCTCTCCGCCGCACTGGCCGCGGGCAACGCGGTTCTGGCGAAACCGGCGGAACAGACACCGCTGATCGCCCATTTCGCCACCCGCCTGCTGCACGAGGCCGGGGTGCCCCTGGCCGCCCTGCAACTGCTGCCCGGCGCCGGGGACGTCGGCGCGGTGCTGACCTCCTGCCCGGACGTGGACGGCGTTGCCTTTACCGGCGGCACCGAGACCGCCCAGATCATCCACCGCAGCATGGCCCAGCACCTTGCCCCCGGCGCGC
This sequence comes from Mameliella sp. AT18, assembly GCF_028807275.1. Taxonomy (NCBI): domain Bacteria; kingdom Pseudomonadati; phylum Pseudomonadota; class Alphaproteobacteria; order Rhodobacterales; family Roseobacteraceae; genus Antarctobacter; species Mameliella sp. AT18. The sequence continues at coordinate 18,519 of NZ_JARAMO010000011.1, read as the reverse complement.
CCTTCATCGCGGAAACCGGCGGGCTGAACGCGATGATCGTCGACAGCACCGCCCTGCCTGAACAGGCCGTGCAGGCGATCATCGAATCCGCCTTCCAATCCGCCGGGCAACGCTGTTCCGCTCTGCGCTGCCTTTATGTCCAAGAGGACGTGGCCGAAGGTTTCCTCGAAATGCTCAAGGGGGCCATGCAAACCCTTGTCGTGGGCGATCCCTGGGAGGCGGCCACCGATGTCGGCCCGGTGATCGACGCCGAGGCGCAGGACGGCATCCTCGACCACGTCGCCCAGGCCTCTCGCGAGGGACGGGTCCTGCAGCAGGTCAGCGTGCCCGCGTCCGGGCATTTCGTACCGCCGACCCTGATCCGCATTGGCGGGATCGAGGACCTGGAGCGTGAGATCTTCGGCCCCGTGCTGCATGTCGCCACCTACAAGGCGCGCAACCTGACCCGCGTCATCGACGCGATCAACGGCACGGGCTACGGGCTGACCTTTGGCCTCATGACCCGTATCGACGAACGCGTGCAGCAGATCACCGAGAGCATCGAGGCGGGCAATATCTACGTCAACCGCAACCAGATCGGCGCCATCGTCGGCAGCCAGCCCTTCGGCGGCGAGGGCCTCTCGGGCACCGGCCCCAAGGCGGGCGGCCCGCTCTACCTGGATCGGTTCCGCGCCCATCCCGCGCCCGACAGCACCGGCGACGAAACCGGCGCACCTGTCCCGGACCTGGCCAAGCGGCTGGCGGAGGCTGCCCAGAGCGATCCCGCGCCCAGCCGCATGGAACTGCCCGGCCCGACGGGCGAGGCCAACGTGCTGCACCAGCACGCCCGCCCGCCGCTGCTCTGCCTCGGACCGGGGCAGGACACGGCCGAGGCGCAGGCACAGGCCATCCACGCCCTTGGCGGGCGTGCGGTGGTAGCTCCCGGCCTGCCGCCGGAAACCCTGCAGGACACGCAGGGCATCGCCGGAGCGCTCTGGTGGGGGGATGCGGACCGCGCCCGCGCCTACCGGCAGGCGCTGGCCGCACGCCCTGGCCCGATCCTGACGCTGGTCACCGGCAAGCCGGACGCGGGTCACGCCCGCGCCGAACGGCATGTCTGTATCGACACCACCGCCGCAGGCGGCAACGCCGCCCTGCTGGCCGGGCAGGAGGGCTGAGCCCCTACTGGGTGTATTGCATCAGCTCGGCAATCCGGGCGCGGCCCAGTTCGACCCGGCAAGAGCGCACCGCGATTCCGGTGCCCGAGCCGCCGCCATAGGTCGACCCCACGAAATCGCAGTGGGCATCGCGGTAGGCCGCCCATGCGGCCTGCCCGCTTTCCAGCGCGGGCAGCGACACCTCGCGCCGCGTGATCTCGTCCAGGTCCTTGGCTGCATCGCTGGCAAAGCGCAGCGCGATGCCAAGCGCCTCGTCCACCGCCGTCTCGGCCTGGGCGACGCATTCGGCGATTTCCACCTGGCTACCGGCAGACACGCTGCATTCCAGCGACGGATCGGCGCTGGCGGCAAGGGGCAGCAAACCCAACATCGCCACGGTCAAGGATCTCTTGAGGGTCACTGTCCCGTCTCCCACTGTGTCATCGGATCGGAATGTTCGGCCAAGGCCGCGCTCAAGGCAAGCCCGGTCAGACGCGACCCACCCGGCATCCACCGGGCCCAAGGCACCTTGACCTCCCCCCCTGGCATGCCAATCTCCACCCCATGTTTCCGATCCGCGATCACAACCCGTCTGGGCGTACCCCCTTCGTCACTTACACCCTGGTCGCGATCAACATCGTCGTGTTCCTGGCCTCGCTGCAATACGAGGGCTCACCTCGCGCGATGATGGCCTTTTACGCCGATTACGCGCTGATCCCCCGCTTTCTGTCCGAAGGCTACGGATTCTCCGGGCTCTTCACCTCGATGTTCCTGCACGGGGGGTGGATGCATATCGCGGGCAACATGCTGTTCCTCTACATCTTCGGCGACAACCTCGAAGACGAGATGGGACATGTCGGCTACTTGTTGTTCTACCTGGCCGCAGGGTTGGGCGCGGGGCTGATCCACTGGCTGTCGGCGCCCCTGTCCACCGTGCCCACCGTGGGCGCCTCGGGCGCCATTGCCGGGGTCATGGGGGGCTACCTGCTGCTGTTCCCCAAGGCGCGGGTCGACATCCTGATCATCCTGATCGTCATCTTCCGCGTCATCCCGGTCCCCGCCTGGCTGATGCTGGCGCTCTGGTTCGCGATGCAGCTTTTCGGCGGGTGGAGCGCCCCCGCCGACCAAGGCGGCGTTGCCTACTGGGCGCATGTGGGCGGCTTCGTGATCGGGCTGGTTCTGACGCTGCCGGTCTGGCTGCGGCGCGGTGGCGCCCGCTTCTGGAACCGCACCGAAGGGCATCCGCCCCACCCGGAAACCGAATACGCCTTTGAACGCAGCCGCGTGCCCCGCGTCCAGAGCCGCAAACACCACACACAAGTTCCAAGGATTCGCAGAAAATGACAGAGATCCACACCGCCACCTGCCATTGTGGCGCCGTAGAACTGCGGGTGCGCCTGTCAGACGGGACCGCCACGGCCCGGCGCTGCGACTGTTCCTATTGCCGCCGCCGCAGCGCCGCGGTCGTCAGTGCGCCGCTGGACGGGATCGAGGTGGTCAGGGGGACGGAAAACCTGGCGCTCTACAGCTTTGGCACGCACACGGCGCAGCACCATTTCTGCAAGACCTGCGGCATCTACATGTACCATCGCCGCCGGTCGAACCCGAACGAATACGGGGTCAACCTCTATTGCATCGAGGGGATGGAGCCCAAGGACTTCGAGCCGCTGGGCTGGAACGACGGCGTCAATCACCCCTCGGATCGCTGAACACCCTCACCCGGCGCGCAGGATCCGGGTGAAGCCGCTGAAGATCTCGTTGTTGGCGCAGATGATGCTGCCGCTTTCCAAGGGGTCCTGCCCCTCGCGGACACCATCGACCAGCGCACCGGCCTCCTTGGCGATCAGGTAGCCTGCGGCCATGTCCCAGAGGTTCAGCTCGCGCTCCCAGTAGCCCTCGAAGCGGCCCGCGGCCACATAGGCCATGTCCAGCGAGGACGAGCCGAGGTGGCGCACGCCAGCGCATTCCGGCATCACGCGGGCAAGATCCTTGAGCGTCGCGGGCAGGGTGCGTTTCGCGGCAAAGGGGATGCCGGTGGCAAAGACCGCCTCGACCATGCGGCGCCGACCGGACACGCGCAGACGCTTGGAATCGTTCAGCCAGGCACCCGCGCCGCGTTCGGCATAGAACATCTCGTCCTTGGCGGCGTCGAAGACCACCGCCGACACGATCTGCCCCTTGTGTTCCAAGGCGATGGAAATTGCCCAATGCGGCAGCGCGTGCAGGAAGTTGGTGCCACCGTCCAGCGGATCGACGATCCAGCGCCGGGTCGGGTCGCTGCCCGCCTCCTCGCCGCCTTCCTCGCCCAGCCAGCCATAGTTCGGCCGCGCGCCCATCAGCTCTTCCTTGAGGATGCGCTCGGCCTCGATATCGGCCTTCGACACGAAGTCGCCCGCGCCCTTCATGGAGACCTGGAGGTTCTCGACCTCGCGGAAGTCCTTGACCAGCGAGCGGCCCGCCTTGCGCGCCGCCTTCATCATGATGTTCAGATTCGCGCTGCCCTGCATGGCCCGGCCTTTCCCGCGTGGTCACAAATGAAATCAGGCCGCGCGTATACGCGGCCTGACAGGCAATGCCAAGGGGCGCGGCGCCTCAGCGGTAGACGGCGCCCTTTTCGCCCGGCACGAACTTCGGCGAATAGGACCTGGTGTGGCCCGGATGGTTGTAATAGGCACCTGCGTTCGGCTTGCCGCAGCAGACGACACCGCCCGCCAGAACCGGCTGCAACCCCTGCGGGCAATAGTTCGGCGCATTGTAGGTGTGGACCAGGAAATTCGAATTCGGATCGTTGGTCGCGTCGCCCATGTACATGTCGCCCCAGGCAAAGGCCGAGGTCGCGCTGAGAGCGAGCGCCGTGGCAGCGGCGGTCAAAGTCAGTTTCATAATGTCCCCCAAAAGACGGTGCAATTGTCCACAAGCTACCAGCACGGCAGCGCGAGTCAATTTTTTCGTGTCATTTCCGGAAGATTCTCCCGCTTCAGGCAGGATCTCCGCGCCCCAGATCCTGCCAGTGTTCGCCCATCGCGACGATGCAGGACTGACCCGAAGCGTAGCTGATGATCATGGTCCAGTCGCCCTGATCATCGGTCCAGATCTCGACCACTTCCTCGGGGCTGCGCAGCCCGGTGGCGCGACGCGCGGTGCCGAACTGTTCCACCAGCTTGCGTGTCATCTGTTCGGAAGGGGCGCATATGACTTCGGCAATCGGGCTGCCGACGGCCGGTCCGATCGGCAACCCGAGGCATAGCAAGATTGGGAGGACTGATCTTGTCATGCATCGAATGTAACAGGTTTATGACGACCGGGCGAGAAATTTTGCCGGCACACGCCCCGTCACGTCCCCGTGTCGGGGGCTTTTGCCCGCCCGCCGGTCGTCCCATCCTGAAGACACCCGCCACACCCACCGGAGACCGCCATGACGAACCTGACACGCCGCGCCACGTTTGGCCTTGCCCTTGCCGCCCCCGCCCTGCTGTTCACCACGCGCCGCGCCCTGGCCGCCGAACCAGAGATCTACGCCGAAAACGGGATCGCCATCGACGGATCCGACCCGGTGGCCTATTTCGCCGGAAACGGACCAGTGGCCGGCGGTGCCGCTGCGCTCAGCTGGAAAGGCGCCTCATGGCAATTCTCCGACGCCGGGAACGCCGCCGCCTTCGAGGCCGACCCCAAGGCCTATGCGCCGCAATTCGGGGGCTATTGCGCCTATGCCGCCTCGCGCGGCTACCTCGCGCCGACCATCCCCGAGGCCTGGACGATCCACGATGGCCAGCTTTTCCTCAACGCCAGCCTGCGCGCCCGCACGCTGTGGCTGCGAGACATAGAGGGAAACATCGCCAAGGGCCGTGCCAACTGGCCGGGCATCCTGGGATAATCGCCTTGCGCGGCCTGCTCAGCCCTGCCGGGCGAGCAGCGCCCGCACGTCATCCGGAGACAGGGGAAACAGGGGCCGGCCAAGATCGAACGGCCCACCTGTATCGCGTTGCATCAGTGTCGTCTGGTTCTGTGACATGGATTGAACGTAGGGCCCAAGCCCCAAGGAATGAAGAGGTCGCCCGCTGCATTCGTTAACTTCGGCAACGACCTGCCCGATTTACAGGCAAATCGCCACCTCGATGCCCAACAGGAGGGCGTGTCAGCCCTTCATCACCCGGTCCGCCTTCTTGCGGACCAGGACGCTGCGCAGGTCATGCATCGCCAAAAGCAGCGCGTCCGTCACCTCTTCGAGCTGTTCCGGCGTCGCGCGGGCCTGCGCCCATTGCGCGGTCAGGTTCAGGTGGTCGATGGCCCGATGGATGTCGTCCATCTCGCGCAGCGCCAGCAGCCGCTGGCGGTCTTCCATCCAGGCGCGGATCTCTTCCAGTTCGCCCGGCGTCAGCTCACGGTCGCCATGCGGCTTGATCTCACCCTTGTTGACGTTGACCACGGCGATCTGGTCCATCTCTATCCGCCGCTGCCGGTTCTCGGTGTCGACGCGATAGACCAAGGCGCCGTTTTCGCGCACCCGGAAATAGAACTCGGGCAGGTCTGCGGTCATGTCAGCCCCGCGCAGAACCGTTCGATCCTGTCGCAGGCGCCGGCCAGTTGCGCGTCCGAGGCGGCATAGCTGACACGGAAATGCGGGCTGAGGCCGAAGGCCGCGCCAAAGACCACCGCAACCCCCTCTTCTTCCAGCAGGGCGGTGCAGAAATCCTCGTCCGTGTCGATCCGGCGCCCGCCTTTCGACGTCTTGCCAAGGCAGTCCGCCACCGAGGGATAGACGTAGAATGCCCCCTCGGGCGTGGCGCAGGTGATCCCGGCGCAGGCATTCAGCCGTGCGACCACCATGTCGCGCCGCTTGGCGAAGACCGCCGCACGCTCTGCCAGGAAGTCCTGCGGCCCGTTCAGCGCCTCGACCGCGGCCCACTGGCTGATCGAACAGGGGTTGGTCGTGGACTGGCCCTGCACCTTGCGCATCGCACCGATCAGTTCCTCCGGGCCGCCGGCGTAGCCGATCCGCCAGCCGGTCATCGCGTAGGCCTTGCTGACGCCATTGACGGTCAGCGTGCGGTCATACAGCCCCGGTTCGACCTGCGCCGGGCTGACGAATGCGAACCCGTCATAGGCCAGGTGTTCGTACATGTCGTCCGACATGACCCAGACATGCGGGTGGCGCATCAGCACATCGGTCAACGCCTTCAGCGCCGCGCGGTCATAGCCGGCGCCGGTCGGGTTGGACGGCGAGTTGAAGATGAACCACTTGGTCCTTGGCGTGATCGCCGCCTCCAGCTGTTCGGGCGTGATCCGGAAACCCTCGGCCTCGGCGCCTTCGACGATCACCGGCTCACCGCCGCCCAGGCGCACCATGTCCGGGTAGCTGACCCAGTAGGGCGCCGGAATGATGACCTCGTCACCCGGGTTCAGCGTCGCCATCAGCGCGTTATACAACACCTGCTTGCCACCGGTGCTGACGCTGATCTGGGCAGGCGTGTAGGTCAGCCCGTTTTCGCGGGCGAACTTGTCACAGACCGCCTGCTTGAGTTCGGGGATTCCGTCCGGCGCAGTGTATTTCGTTTTCCCCGCTTCGATTGCCGCAATTGCCGCAGCCTTGATATTGTCCGGTGTGTCAAAGTCCGGCTCGCCGGCGCCGAGTCCGATGATATCGCGCCCTGCGGCCGCCAATTCGCGCGCAAGTTGCGTGACGGCGACCGTCGGGGAGGGTTTCACGCGGGACAGCGTCTGCGACAGAAAGGGCATAAGGGGGCTCGTCGTTTGAAAATTGGCCAGCCCTGTCATAGTTTGCGCCCAAACGGCGTTCAAGCGGCTTCACCGGAAAGGTAAGATCATGGACAACTCGAAAGACTGGTACGGGCCCGAATCCGCCACCTTCGGCGACCGGCTCGCTGCTGCCCGCGAGGCAGCCAACATGACCCAGGAGGTCCTGGCCAAGCGCCTGGGCGTCAAGCTCAAGACCCTGCAGGCCTGGGAAGACGACATCAACGAACCCCGCGCCAACCGCCTGTCCACGCTGGCCGGTGTGCTGAACGTGTCGATCGTCTGGCTGATCACCGGCGAAGGCGATGGCGTGCCGGATCCCGACCAGGACGATACTCTGGCGCCCGACGTCAACGCCATCCTGATCGAGATCCGCGCGCTCCGCGGCCAGTTCAAGGCCAAGGCGGACAAGCTGGGACGGCTGGAAAAGCGCCTGCGCTCCCTGCTGACAGAGGCCCAGTGACATGACCACCGGCCCCGGCGAATCCCGCGAAACCCGTCTCCGCCGCCTGCGCATGCGCTCCATGCGCCGCGGTACCAAGGAGATGGACATCCTGCTGATCCGCTTCGCCGAGGCCCGTCTGGACGCCCTGGATGCCGCCGAACTGGATGCCTACGAGGCCTTGTTGGCGGAAAACGACCAGGATCTCTACCAGTGGATCTCGGGCCAGCGCCCCGCGCCCGAGACCCACGCCCCGATGATCTCGGAAATCACGCGCGTCGCCGCAAACGGTTGATCGCACGGCAGGAATCCGCCCCGCGGCCGCCGCCGGGCGGATCCGTGCGTTTTGCGCCTTGGTAAGCTTGGTTAACCAACCCTCGGAAATCAATAGAATTTTCCGGGTCTTCTACTCGGTTTAACCCGATATTTGCGTTTATACCCGAAAGCTCCGTTGCAAGAAAAACAGGCGGAGACTGAAATGAGCATTCATTCGTCACTGAATCAGGGGCCGGCACAGGGCTTCATAACGAGTTACCTGGATGCGTTGAGCCTGGTGGAACGACTCCACCGCCTCCTGCTCGACGTGATCAAGGACGAATTCGAGCGGTTGGGCATCATCGACGTGAACGCGGTGCAAGCCTTGCTGCTCTTCAACATCGGCGACAACGAGGTGACGGCCGGTGAACTGAAAAGCCGTGGCTACTACCAGGGCTCGAACGTCAGCTACAATCTCAAGAAACTGGTCGAGATGGGCTACATGCACCACCAGCGGTGCGAAATCGACCGACGCTCGGTCCGCGTGCGCCTGACCCAGCGGGGGAGGGAAATCCGCGACATCGTCGGTGATCTCTTTTCCCGCCACGCGGACGGTCTGCAGGGCAAGGGCGTGCTTTCGGTCGATGGCATCGACGAGATTACCACCGCCCTGCGCCGCGTCGAACGCTACTGGACCGACCAGATCCGCTACATCTACTGAGGCGCCGGGCCGGGCGATACAGCCCGGACGGCGCCCTGGTGGGACGGCGGGCGGGGCGATCTGCGCCTGCGGCGCAGGAGCGGCGCCCAGACGTCCCGGCCTCTATCTGGACGACACGGCCAGCACCTGCAATTCGCGCTTCAGCTTGCGCACCATCGCCGCCTCGAAGGCCTCGAAACCCAGCGCGGTCTCGACAAAGGCATCCGGCCCAGCGATGACATAGGCGCGATAGTAAGAGGCCAGCGCACCGATCCCGTTCGCATCGCCGGAGGCCCCGATCACCAGCCCGTTGATCGTGATCCCGCCCGGGCGGCTGTCCTGCGGTCTTGGCCCGGTGTTCGACTTGCCGTCGCCCGACAGGTCCAGCACCTGGCGCCAGCAAACCTCCTGTTCGGCCAACAGCGCCGCACCAAACCTCTTGGCTGCCCCTATCGCGGTGGACTGACCCAGCTGCCCCCGCTGCGTCCCCCGCAACAGCGCCGCCAGATCGGCCACATCCGCCGGCCCTTCGATCCGCCGCCAGGGCGCCACCAAACGCTGAGATCCCGGCCCGCTCCATTCGAAAACGGCCAAGGCCACTGGCGCCTCGGGCATCGCCAGCAAGGCGCCCATGACCTCCGGGTCCTCCAGCGCGCCGGCCAGCCCGTCCAGTTGCAGCCGGTATTCCTCTGCGTCGACCGATCCCGACACGTCCAGCCCCAGGGCCAGCGCCTGGCGGCAGGCCGCCTCGGCGCCAGCGCCCCAAATCAGTAGCGCCGCAAGGCCAAGCAGCCGGGTCATCCCGGTCCAGGCCCGACATAGGGCAAACCGCCGACGATCCGGTTCTGGACCTCGCGATACAGCTTGCGGATCATCGCCCGTTCGAACCCCTCGTAGCCCTCTGCGGTCTCGATGAAGGCCCCCGGCCCGTGCAGCACCTCGAACTCGTAGTGATCCACCACAGAGGGGTCGGCCCCCAGCACCGCCAGCGCATTGACCGTGATCCGCTCGAACGGGAAATGCTTGTAGGCCAGCCCGGGCCAGAACCCGTCATTGGTGATCCCGTCGCCGGACACGTCGATCACCTGCCGCTCGCAGGCGGGCGCCTCCTGCATCAGCGTGGCGCCAAAGCCCAGCGCATAGCCCAGCGCCGTCGGGAACCGCCGGTAAGACCGCTGCACGGTCCGCAGCCGCGCGGCCACCGCCGCGATATCGCCCGCGCTCTGCAGCAGCACCCAGTCCTGCACCACCACCGATTGCCGCCGCCCGCTCCACTCGTAGACGGCCAGCGCAACGCTGCCGCCCTGCTGCAGGATCGCGCCCTGCACGTCCGGACTGGTCAGCGCCGCGGCCAGGCCGTCACGCTGCAGCCGGTATTCCGCCTCGTCCACGGAAGAGGAGACATCCAGCGCCAGCAGCAGCGCCAGCCGGCAGGCGGCCTCGGCCCCCGCCGGCACCAGCGCCGCCAGCGCGGCAGCGATCATGCAGCCAAGGCGGCTCACCAGTGACCCGTGTTGCCCATGCTGGCCCAGGGTTCCTGCGGGGCCAGCGCCTCGCCTTCCTGCAACAGTTCAATCGAGATGTTGTCGGGCGAACGGACAAAGGCCATGTGCCCGTCGCGCGGCGGCCGGTTGATCGTCACGCCCGCGTCCATCAGCGACTGGCACATCTCGTAGATGTTGGGCACCGTGTAGGCGAGGTGACCGAAATGACGACCGTCCGAGGGCAGACCGTCATCTCCGTCCCAGTTATAGGTCAGTTCCAGATCCGCGTGGCCATCCGCCTGGTCGGGCGGGCACAGGAAGACCAGCGTGAACCGGCCCTTCTCGTTCTCGCTCCGGCGGCGCTCGACCAGCCCCAGCATCTTGTAAAAGGCGATCGACGCGTCGAGGTCCTTCACCCGGACCATCGTGTGCAGATACTTGATTCCCATTTTGTCCCTTCCGGCCCGCCCGCGCGGACCGTCTTTCAGAATACCGATTTCAGACCCAGCCGCAGATCCGTGCCGCGGGTCTCGTAAATGGTATAATTGGAACTCCGGTCGCGGAAGGAAACCCCGATTTCCGGGGCAAAGCCGTAGAGATCGTAGTTCGGCAACAGCAGGTCCAGTGAAACGGTCAGCTCCTCGTCCCGCCGCGGCTCGATCCAGAAGGTGGTCGGCCCCATGTCGAAATCCGTCACTTCCCAGGCCAGGGTCAGCCGTGGCAACACGCCCTTGACCGGCTTGCCCAGGCGATAACTCAGCGCCGCGCGCGCGCTTTCCCGCGCCACCAGCCGAGAATCCGAAGCCGTGTCGGACACCAGCAGGTCCAGACCCAGCGTCGACCGGCCATAGGCCCGTGTCAGCGTCAGGCCCAGTTCGCGGGTCTGCGCATCCCGCACCGCCGCATCGTGCCGCTCCTCGACCTCGTAGCCATAGCGCAGCGCCCCGATCAACCCCGGCGCAATCGTCTGGCCATAGCTCAGGTCCAGTCGCGCGGCATCGGCGAAAAGCTGTCCGCCCAGCCAGTGCCGCGTGACCGACAGCTGCGATTTTCCCAGCCAGCTGCCATCCTGCCCGCGCGCCTCGTAACCCAGGCTCAGCGCCAGCGCGTCCTGCCGGTAATCCGCGTCCCTGATCCCCGGCACCTTGTCGCGCGCCTCCTGGGAAAACCGCACGCGCTGGAACTCTGTCGACAGGCCAAGGTTCAGCCGCCGGGTCTCGCTCAGCGGGACACGGCGGACATAGTCGGCGCCCAGGACATAGCGTTCCCCGGACAGCGGCACCGCCGAAGGATTGACGAAAGGCAGCCCGGCAAAGGTAAATCGGTTGGTCCTGGGGGCGCCGTTGAGGTTGTCCGACGGTTCAACCGACAGATCCAGCGACAGCCGCCAGGGCGTCAGCCGCCGCAACTGGCGGAAATCGCGCACCGCCACGGCCTTCAGCTGATCATCCGGAGCCATCTGCGCGGCACGGCGCAGCCAGAGCTGCGCGACACCGGGCCGCCCGCCAGAGGCGCGGGCCTGCGCCATCAGCATCGCGGAAAAGAACCGCTCGCGCTCGTCATTCGTGCCGCCAAAGGCGAGGCGCGCGGCCTCCGCCGCCTCGGCGCTGCGGCCAAGCTGCGACAGGGCGCGGGATTTCATCATCAGCGCGTCGGTATCGCCGGGCGCGCCCAGCAGCACGCCCTCGGCCAGCACCAGCGCCAGTTCCGCCTGTCCGGCCATCAGGGCACGCGCCGCGGCGCCGCGCGCCTCGTCCACGCTCATCCGGACCGCCTCGGCCCCGGCCGGGGCTGACATCAAAGCCATCGCGCCGGCCAGGATGGCCGGTCGCAAGGCACGCATCAGGTGGGCCACCAGGCGCATGGGTCAGGGGCGCGTTGCGATGAAACCGCCAGTCTCGCGGACATCCTCGGTGAGGAACTCGCCCGTCGCCGGGTCGATGCCCACCGGGCCCTGTCCTTCGATCACCACGATGCCGACAACCTCTTCGCCGTCAGGCCCCGCGAAAAGCCCCGACCAGGTGCCCGTCTGGGTCACTTCGCCGTCCGAGCGTATGGCGCTGGCATCGGAAGAGTTGATCGTCCAGGTGTCGAAGTTGATCTCGGCCGTGGCCAGCGACAGGAAATCCGCACCGCTCAGCGCGGCAATGTTCACGCCGTTGGCATCAAAGAACTCCCGGCTGACGATAACGCCCTCGACCGCGCCGGAGATGTCCGGATCCTCGACGTCGACCTCGATCCGCGCCAGGCCGGACACGTACTGGATTTCCGTATCCGGTGAGCCATCGACAACAACAGTGCGGACCGCGGCGTATTCGCCTGTGAAGACATAGGAATCCGTCCCCTTCGGCAGCGCGCCGCTGCCTTCAAGGCGCTGCGCCGCAGCCCCGCCAAAGCCGAACGACAGGTAGCGATCCGTGCCGACGGCGCCCACCTGGCTAAAGCCGCTGGGCGAGCGGCGGAACACCGCGAAATACTGCGACGTGCCCGAAGGCCCTGCCGTGTTGCGGTAGGCGTCGAACCCGGTGCCGCCGGGATTGAGAATGGCGCTGAGGCCCGTGTCCTTGGCGTAGACGTTCGCACCGGCCACGGCCTTGTCGCTGTCGAAGGGCAGCTCGTTGAAGACCAGCTCGCCGGTGTCCGGGTCGAATGTCATCTCGTCGACGCGCAGATCTTCCGAGGCATCTTCCAGCTCGCTCGTGTACAGGTTGTCGGGATCGGGATCCGCGTCGGGATCGGTGCCACCGCCGGTCCCGGGATCAGGTTCTGGCACCAGTGGCTGTGCCCCGGTTCCAATTCCCGACCCGCCGTCGCCGGTCAAAGTCGCGCCGTCACACGCGGCAAGGACGCCCGCGAGAGCGAGCGCTGCAATAATGCGATACATGGGACTGCCTCAGGTCTTGCCTTTTATTTTGTCCACAGCGTGCGTGTCACGGTTGAAAAAGTCAATCTTGGCTTGGCGAAGCGGCTGGATGTGCGGCATAATCGTCCCACAGCGGGGATTTCTGGAATGGCTGACAGGCCCCACGCTCATGGGCGAATGCCCGGGCCACCTGTCCGCGTGCTTTCAGATCGGCAACCGGAAAGGTATGCCCGTGCACGTCACCTGTCCGATGTATCGGGGCACGGCGCGCACGGTTTTTGCTGCGCCGCATGGCGCCAATGAATTTAAGACGCGAGGCAGCTAGGGCCATGACCGGCGAGACCACAGGCACGAGAACGGCAGGGCCGACCCTGATCGTCGAGGACAACGCCTTTCTCTCGACAGAGCTTTTCGAGGCACTGCAAGAGGCCGGGCTGAACCCGCTGCCGCCGGTCAGCCACTACACCGCTGCCCTGTCCAGCCTGTCGCAGGACACCCCGCGCCTCTGCGTGCTCGACCTCGACCTTGGCCGCCAGATGAGCTCGAATGTGGTCATCGGCGAAGAGGGACGGCGCCTGCTGGCCATCCTGCACGCGCGCGGCTGCCGAACCGCCGTCTACAGCGCCTATGTGTCGAACCCGCTGGGCCTGCGCGACATCGCCCCGGACGTCGAGGTGCTCAGCAAGAGCCAGCCGGTCGAGGAACTGGTCCGCGTGCTGCGCAACCTCTCCGGGCTCGAACCCGCGCCGGCCTGATCATCCCGCGCCCATCCGCGAGATCGTGACACAGAGCCCCTCGGGACGATAATCCATCACCACAGTGGCCTGCAACTGGCGGCCCAGGATCGTGCCCAGCAGGAAGGCGCCAAAGCCGGTCCGCTCGGGCGGCACCACCTCAGGGCCGCCGGTTTCGCGCCATGTCATCCGCGACAGCCCCTCGCCGCTGGTCATGATATCCAGCACCACCCGGCCATCCGGCACGCTCCATGCCCCGTATTTGACCGCATTCGTGCCCAGTTCGTGCAGGGCCAGGCCGATGGCCTGCGCCTCCTCGGGCGGCAGGGCCACGTCCTCTCCCTGGTAGGTGAACCTCTCGTCGCTCAGATCCACAAAGGCGGCCAGGCTGGACTGCGCCAGCCCGCGCAGGCCCTGCCAGTCCCAGCCCCCGTCCGACAACAGCTCGAACGTCCGCCCCATCGAGGCCAGACGCTGCGACAGGCGGCTGGCCAGTTCGGTCTTGTCGCCCGACCGTTGCGCGGTGAACCGCGTCACCGCCCGCACCACCGCCAGCATGTTCTTGACCCGGTGCTGCAGCTCGGCGGTCAGCAGGTCCTTCTGCTCCTCCAGCGCCCGTTCCGAGGTCACGTCACGCACCGCAATGCCCGCCGCCGTCACCTCTCCGTCGCGCAACACCGGAAAGATATCGCCGACCAGCCGCCGATCCTGCGCGGCCGTAATCTCGATCCCCTCCAGCGGCGCGGCGCCGTCCAGCACCGCCTCGATCCGCGCGGCGAAATCACCGATCTGCACCGGCACCGGGGTATCCCCCGGCGCAAGGCGCAGCGCGTCCAGGTCCAGCCCGAACAGCTCGGCCAGGAACCTGTTGCCGCGCAGCCAGCGCATGTCCTTGCCGATCATCCCCAGCCCGACGGGCACACCATCGTAGATCGCCTGCAACTCGGCATTCTGCTGTTCCAGCTGGGCAGAGGACTCCAGCAGTTCGCGGTTGAAGGCCTGCAGCTTGCTGTTGATCAGCTCCAGTTCTCCCCGGCTGATCCGAAGCTCGCGGTTCGAGGATTGCAGTTCCTCGTTCAGCGCCAGCAATTCGCGGTTGGCGCTGCTCAGCGCCATCTCGGCGCTTTCGGTCCGCCATTGCAGCCGGTCCAGCCGCCGCTGCCAGGGCACGGCGCCCACCCTCTCCAGGACCGGCAGATCGCCGTCCTCGCCGTCGCACAGCACCACCAGATAGCGACCGGCCTGCTCCGCCGAAGCCGTCACGCGCACCTCTCCCTTGGCAGCCGCCCCTTCACCGGCACTGGTGCGTACCGCGATTTCGCGCCCCTCGTCGCGCACCTCCGCCAGGGCCTCCATCGCCGCGCGGGCGCGGGCCGGGTCGCGCAGATCCTGCAGCCCATAGGCCACGCCCGGCCGCACCGGCGAAAGAAAGGCCCGCATCGGCGCAGACACATGAATGAACCGCCCGGTATCATCGACCGAGGCAAAGACCGTCCCCAGCATCTGCAAAACGCCACGTTCGGCCAGCGCCGTTTCGGTCAGCCGCTCGCCGGGCCGGTGGCCGCGCATGGCAGAGACCCGCGCCCCGCCGTGGGTTTTCCGGCGCCGGAACAGCAGGCCGTCCTCGCCCAGCGGCTCGAATCCCTCCGGGTCCAGCAGCGGGGCCATTTGCGGCAAGACCGCAAGAAACCCGTCTGCCTGCAGGCCATAGTCGAACCGGGCCAGCGCCACCTCCGCCTTTTCGGGGCGGCCCAACAGGGCGGGCCGCAGGCAGACCACCAGGTCCAGCCAGCCAAAGGGCGCATCCGCATAGAGGTCGTGCTCTGCAAAGACGCAGAGTTCGCGCAAGGCGAGGTCGACCGTGTAGCCGCCGTCGCCGCGCCGCAGGAAACGCGCCCGGCGGCCCGGATCCAGCGCCGCCGCCGCTTCGGCCCCATAGTCGCCCGACCGGGCTTTTCGCAGGGCCAGAGCGTCCGTGTCAGTGCCGAATATCTTCCAGGGGCGCCGGTCCTGCCGCTCTGTCGTCAGCTCGATGATCCTCATGGCAAGCTGGTAGACCAGGTCACCCTGCCCGCAGCCGGGCACCCAGACACGAAATCCCGCCTGTTTGCGCTGCAACAACGGGATCAGCACCAGGTCCCGCAGCCGGTCGATCACCACGGCGTCGGAAACCTCCTGCGCGGTGCCCTGCATGACGTCCCGCGCCAGGCGTTGCCGCTCTGCCGGATCGCGGCGCAACTGGGCCAGGTAGACCTCGGGCGCCAGCCCGCCCTCGATCGCCATGCGGCGCAACATCCGGGCTGCCAGCAGGGCTGGCCTCGGCCGGTCCGCAAAACCCAGCAATCGCGAGGCCCGGTCAAGCTGTTCGTTGCTTGGCCCGTCGCCGGCGGCCTGGGCAACCCGCGCCTGGTGGATCGCCGTCACGACCCCGGGCGCGTCCTCTGCCGTCACCTCCCGGTCCGCCAGCGTGGCAGAGCCAACCGCCAGCACGACGCCCCCCGCCGCCTGCAGGGCCCGCGCCCCCAGGGTCGGCAGCGTCACGCCGCCGGGCAACAGCACCGCGATCCCCGCCGGTTCGCTCTCCGCCAGGCTCGACAGGCAGTCATCCAGCGGCGAGCCATCCTCCGGCACCAGCCGCAGGACACCGCCCGCCACCCGCGCGCCCTGCCCCCCCGGCACGACCACCACCCGGTCCGCAACCGGCACCAGCCCATCCTCGGCCATGTCCACGGGCACCCGGGCCACGACAAGCAGCGCGTCCAGCAGCTCTGTGTCGGCGGGCGTCCGGCGCATCGGCAGCACCACCCAGCACAGGCCGCTGCCCGGGCGGATCGCCGCCACGCAGGCGACCAGCGCCTCGCGCGCATCCGGCGGCGCGCAAATCGCGGCGATCATCATCCCTGGCGGCCTCCGGTCCCTGCCTCGATACCCCGCTGGCAGCTTGGCACAGCCGCCCCGATCCCGCCAAGCGTCCCGCTTCCGCCGCCCCGCGAAATACCCTATGCCAAGGGGACCGCTTTCCCGGAGGGACACCATGCAGCAATACCTCGACGCACTCCGCACGGTCCTCGACCACGGCGAAGAGTCAACCGACCGCACCGGCACCGGCACCCGCAGCTATTTCGGCCTGCAATGCCGCTATCCCCTGGCACAGGGCTTTCCGCTGGTCACCACCAAGAAACTGCACCTGCGCTCGATCATCCACGAGCTGCTCTGGTTCCTCTCCGGCGACACCAACATCACCTACCTCAAGGACAACGGCGTCTCGATCTGGGACGAATGGGCGGATGAGAACGGCGACCTCGGCCCGGTCTACGGCCACCAGTGGCGCCACTGGCCCGGCTACAAGGGCGAGATCGACCAGATCCAGACCCTGCTGCACCAGATCCGCACCACCCCGGATTCCCGCCGCATGATCGTCTCGGCCTGGAACCCGGCGGATGTGCCCGAGATGGCGCTGCCGCCCTGCCACACGCTCTGGCAGGTCCGCATCATTGGGCGCAAGCTGCACCTGCAGCTCTACCAGCGCTCGGCCGACATGTTCCTTGGCGTGCCCTTCAACATCGCCTCCTACGCGCTGCTGCAGGTCATGCTGGCCCATGTCACCGGCTACGAGCCCGGCGATTTCGTCCATTCCATCGGCGACGCGCATATCTATTCCAACCACATGGACCAGGTGGCGCAACAGCTCTCGCGCACGCCCCGCCCCCTGCCCCGGTTGGAGATCGCGCGCGAGGTGACGGACCTCTTCGATTTCCGGTATGAGGATTTCTCTTTCCCCGGCTACGACCCCCTGCCCGCCATCAAGGCCCCCGTGGCCGTCTGAGGTTTTCATGATCACGCTCATCGCCGCCCACGACCGCAACCGCGCCATCGGCAAGGACGGGGACATCCCCTGGCACCTCCCCGAGGACCTCGCCATGTTCAAGCGCGAGACCCTGGGCGGCGCCATCATCATGGGCCGCAAAACCTGGGACAGCCTGCCGTTCAAGCCCCTCCCCAAGCGCCTGAACATTGTGGTGTCGCGGGACCGCTCCCTGCACGAGCATGTCGTCGGGTCCGTCGAGGAGGGGATCGCCCTGGCGCAGTCGCTTGGCTATTTCCGCATCTACGGAATCGGCGGTCAAAAGATCTACGAGGCCATGCTGCCGCTGGCGCATCGGCTGTTGATCACGGAAGTGGATCTGGAGGTCGAGGGCGCGGATGCGTGGTTTCCGGAGGTGGGAAGCGGGTGGCGGGAGGTTGGGCCACCATTGAAATATTCAGCCCAACAATACATGGTGATAAACGAGTTTATATGTAGAACCTAAGACTTAAGGGCGAGCATAATGCAGCTGGGTATTTTTTCGCAACCCGGATTTCAGAATGCCTTTTGGCTATTCCTCGGTGTAGTTGCTGGCGCACTTATCCAGCACTTTCTTGGCTTTCTATCCAAACACAGCCAAGCTGAAAATGCCTTAAAGGTGTTGCAGTCCGAAATAACATACAATCTAAGAGAAGCTCAAAAATTTGAGAGTGAACTTGGCCAATCCACTCAAAGACTTTCCAAAGGCGAGATAAGCGCCGTAGACGTTTTCTTTCGTATGAGCGGGTTCGACTACTCCGCACTCAGCCCGCTGAATAGCACTGGATACCTTCATATTCTCCTAGGGCCTGATTTAATGCCAAGCCTCTTACGATTTCAGGGGTTCTTCAATGATACTCACGGCCAAAGACTCAAAGAGCTATTTCACAATGAATTCAACCGAGGAAACGGCGTCAAATTCTTGCAAGATGTCGAAAAGCACAGCAGGCAACTAATTGAAGATATAGAAAAAATCCAATCTTCGAAAAAGAGATGGCTACGGCTTGAACTCAAACAAAGGCAGTAGACCAACACTAACGGCGAACTACCCGCCCCCCCCCCCCCGATCCCCTCCCCCAAGGCGCGGAACAAGGCCGAAGGCCGCCGCGCCAGCGCCGACCCGCCCCCCGAGGCGGCGCTTTGTCGACGCAGGCGCAAACCCCGGAGGTCCTTCGGATGTGTCACGATAAACCGCACCCGCTCCACCCATAGCGGCGCCACCCCGCAGGTCGGCGCTGTCCCGGCTGCGCACAAGGCTCGGACGGTCCCGCCTCACCAACCCCGTCCCGGGCTTGCCCCGGGACCTC
>NZ_JARAMO010000010.1:0-24839 GCF_028807275.1 Mameliella sp. AT18 | reverse complement strand
GCCAGATGGGTGAAGTCGCGGCAGACGCCGACGCCCTCGTTCAGCGCCTCGGCGGCGGTGCGGGTGGGACGCGAGTGCTCATAGCCGAAGCGGATGTGGGTATGCACGAAGTCGCAGACCGCCTGCACCCGGGACCAGCCAAGGGGCGTGTCGCCGAACCGGTCCCAGGCAAATTCCGACAGAACGTCGCTTTCGCAGTAGCGACTGGGCAGCAGGAACCCCAGCGCCTCGACCGGCAGTTGTTCGACGGCATGTTGCTGCGCCTCATGCCCCACGGGGTCGGAAAACCCGGCATCGAATAGCGTGCCGTCCGTCGTCATGGTCATCCGGCCTTCGGGCGCGACCAGCCGGTTGCACCAGTTGCCGAACCCGTCGCGATAGGCCTCGACCGGGACGCCGGGATCGGTCAGCAGCAGGTCGGGCCGTTCCAGATCGCTGGCGCGGGAATAATGCACGTTCAGCAAGCAGATCAGCGGTGTGGGCGCGGCAAGCTCGATAGAAATCCGGCAGCCCAGGTTGATACGCATGGTCCCTCGTCCGGTTGCGGCCCGGGCCTGTGGCGCCCGGCCAGTTCCTTTACCCAAACATCATTGGGCGCCGGGCGAAAGCCATAGCCTCTGGTTGGGGTGCTCAAATAACGGGCTGTGCCGAATAAACCGGCAGGGCTATGACGACGGTCAGGCCGCCTTGCGGGCCGGGATGACCTGTTGGGCCACGCCCGCAAACAGCAGGTAGACAGAGGTCACGACCAGCCCCCAGTGCGCCCAGCTTTGCGGGTGGAAATCCACCCAGGCGGCCCAGCCGGCAAAGACCGTCCAGGCCAGGGCGATGGGCAGCGACAGCATCCGCCAGCGCGCGGTGCGCACCGGGTGAATGAATTTCAACGGCAGGAACATGGCCAGCGCCAGCGCGGCGACAAGCGCCAGGATCACCCAGAAATCGGGCTTGATGGCGAAAAGGACCAGCACCAGCATGTTCCAGCAGCCGGGAAAGCCCTGAAAGGAATTGTCCTCTGTCTTCATGCGGTTGTCGGCGAAATACATGGCGCTGGAAAAGGTGATCAGGATGATCGCCACCCAGCCCGTCCAGCCCGGCAACAGCCCCGACTGGAACAGAGCGAAGGCCGGGATGAAGACATAGGTCAGGTAGTCGATGATCAGGTCCAGCAGGACGCCGTCGAACCGGGGGGCAAAGGTCTTGACGTCGTATTTCCGCGCCAGAGGTCCGTCCACGCCGTCGACGGCAAAGGCCACGACCAGCCAGAGGAACATGAGCGACCAGTTTTCCTGCACCGCCGCCAGCATCGCCAGCATGGCAAAGACCGCCCCGGTGGCGGTCAGAAGGTGAACGCAGAGCGCACTGGTCTCGGGCTTCAATCGTGACGTCATGAAACCGTCATGGAGCAAATGTGCACGGGTTGCAATTGCCCAAGCGTTTGGTGCCGGGCGCGGGCGCCGCTTGCATCGGACCGGGGTGGGGGACATATGCTAGGGGTCCGAGATAGCCGGAGGATTTTCATGCTCAGAGCTTTTGTTTGTCTAATTATGCTGGCGGTCCCGGCGGCGGCGCAGGACGTGCGCGTGCCGCAGAGCCCGGGTGAGATCAGCCTCAGTTTCGCGCCCCTCGTGAAAGAGGCGGCCCCGGCTGTGGTCAACATCTATGCCCGCCGCGTCGTCGAACAGCGCAGCCCCTTTGCCGGCGACCCGGTCTTTGGCGATTTCTTTCGCCAGTTCGAACAGCGGCCCCGGGTGCAGAATTCGCTGGGGTCCGGTGTGATCCTGTCTGCCGATGGCATCGCGGTGACGAATTATCATGTCGTGGGCCAGGCGACGGACATCCGCGTGGTGCTGAACGACCGGCGCGAATACGACGCGGAAATCCTGCTGGCGGACGAGGAATCCGACCTTGCCATCATGCGGCTGGCCGGCGCCGAGGACATGCCGCACCTGGATCTGCGTGACAGTGACACGGTCGAGGTGGGCGAGCTGGTGCTGGCCATCGGCAACCCCTTCGGCATCGGGCAGACCGTGTCCTCGGGTATCGTGTCCGGGCTTGCGCGGTCGGGCACCGCGACGGGCAATGCGCGCGGCTATTTTATCCAGACCGATGCGCCGATCAACCCGGGCAATTCCGGCGGGGCGCTGATCGACGTGCAGGGTGAGCTGATCGGCGTGAACACCTCTATCCTGACGCGTTCGGGCGGGTCGAACGGTATCGGCTTTGCCATCCCCGCGGGGCTGGTGGCGCAATTCGTCAAACAGGCACAGGAAGGCCATCGCCGGTTCCAGCGGCCCTGGGCGGGGATGGTCGGACAGCCGGTGACGGCGGAACTGTCGGACAGCCTGGGCCTTGACCTGCCCGGTGGGGTGGTCATCGCCGAGATGCACGAAGACAGCCCCTTTGCCGCCGCAGGCCTGCAGGTGGGCGACGTAGTGTCCGAGGTCGACCGTGCGCCGGTGAACACACCCGCCGAGATGCTGTTCCGCATGTCGATGCGCGGGATCGGCCGGTCCGCCGAGGTGATCTATGTCCGCCGGGGCGAGGAAAAGATCGCCACCGTTCCGATGATCGCCCCGCCCGACAGCCCGCCGCGCGAGATGGTCGACCTTGGCGAACGCACCGTCCTGCCGGGGTTGCAGGTGGCGCGGGCCAATCCGGCGGTGGTTTCGGAACTGGGACTGCCGGTGGACTCCGAGGGGATTGTCGTGCTGGATCCCGGCCCCTTCGGCGCCCAGGTCGGCCTTCAGACCGGGGACCGGCTGCTGGGCGTGAACGGCCGCCGGATCGAGGCGCCGCGCGACGTGGATCGCCTGCTGCGCCGTCCCGGCCCGCTGGTCCAGATCGAGGTGCTGCGCGGCAACCGCCGGCTCCTGTTGCGCTTCCGGGCCTGACCGGATGGCCGATCTCTTTGATACCGGGGCCGCAGACTCCGCCGTGGCCGACAGCGCACCGCGCCCGCTGGCCGACCGGCTGCGGCCCCGGCGGCTGGACGAGGTGATCGGCCAGCGCCAGGTGCTGGGACCGGACGCGCCGCTGGGCGTGATGCTGGAGGCGGGCACGCTGGGGTCGATCGTCTTCTGGGGGCCGCCGGGGGTGGGCAAGACCACCATCGCGCGGTTGCTGGCGGATGCCACCGACCTGCATTTTGTCCAGATCAGCGCGATCTTTTCCGGCGTGCCAGAGCTGCGCAAGGTTTTCGAGGCCGCGAAACAGCGCCGCCGCACCGGGCAGGGCACCCTGCTTTTCGTCGACGAGATCCATCGTTTCAACAAGGCACAACAGGACAGCTTCCTGCCGCACATGGAGGACGGGACGATCCTGCTGGTGGGCGCCACCACGGAAAACCCGTCCTTTGAACTGAACGCCGCTTTGCTCAGCCGGGCGCAGGTGCTGGTGCTGGAACGTCTGGGCGAAGACGATCTCGAGGCCCTGGTCAAGCGGGCCGAGGGCGAACTGGGCCGGGACCTGCCGCTGGACGCATCGGCCCGTGCCGCCCTGCTGGACATGGCCGATGGCGACGGGCGCGCGCTGTTGAACCTGGTTGAACAGGTGACCTCCTGGCGGCTGGCAAAACCGCTGGACACGGACGGGTTGAAGACGCGGCTGATGAAGCGCGCCGCCGTCTACGACAAGTCCGGGGATGGCCATTACAACCTGATCTCGGCGCTGCACAAATCGGTGCGTGGGTCTGATCCCGATGCCGCGCTCTACTGGTACGCGCGGATGCTGGAGGCGGGCGAAGATCCGCGATACCTGGCGCGCCGCATCACTCGCATGGCGGTCGAGGACATCGGCCTGGCCGATCCGCAGGCGCAGGCGGTCTGCCTGCAAAGCTGGGAAACCTACGAACGGCTGGGCAGCCCTGAGGGGGAACTCGCCATCGCGCAGGCGCTGGTCTACCTGGCGCTGGCGCCGAAATCGAACGCGGCCTATGTCGCCTACAAGGCCGCGCGGGCATCGGCGAAAAAGACCGGCAGCCTGATGCCGCCCAAGCATATCCTGAACGCGCCCACCGGGTTGATGAAGGATCAGGGCTATGGCGCGGGCTATGCCTATGACCACGATGCCGAGGACGGGTTTTCCGGGCAGGATTATTTCCCCGACAAGATGGACCGCGCCAGTTTCTACGAGCCGGTGGAACGCGGGTTCGAACGCGACCTGCGCAAGCGGGTGGATTACTTCGCGCGCCTGAGGTCGCAGCGAAAGGGCGGCTAGGGCGGCGTTCACGGCATTGTGGTGGGCGGACGGGTGAAACGCGGGGCCGAACGGCCTAGGCTTGGCCTCACGACTTTCCCGAACCGCCGTGCCGACGGCCAAGGAGGAGACGCCGCCATGACCGTTCCGTTCTACAACCGCCGCGCCTTTCTGATTTCCGCAGGGCTGGCCGGGGCCGCTCTGGCCCAGGCGCCGGGGCGGGCGCTGGCCGCCGGACTGGCGCCGACCCGATCCATGCGGGGCGGCAGCAACAACTATCGGCCCGGCGCACCCTTGGTCGAAAACCTGGGCCGCGGGTTCTTTGTCCGGGGCAAGGTGCTGCGCGCAGGCGACGGCGCGCCGCTGGAAAACCTTCGAATCCAGATCTGGGCCGCCACCGTGCTGGGCGGAGAGCGCGAGCCGCGCAATCATGGCAGCGTGCTGACCCGGGCGGATGGTTCTTTCGAGCTGGAGATGGAACAGATCGTCCCGAACTTCGGCCAGCCGCACGCGCATCTGGCCTATGACGACGGCCGCTTCAAGACCGTCTTCCTGCGACCCGTGATGCCAAGCGCCAAAGACACCGCCGTGTCGGCGGACTTCGTTCTGCAACCCGCCTGAGGTGTGCCGGGCGGCCACAAACCCATGCGCGCGCTGCTGATCTGGGGTGCCGTGCTGGCGCTGATGGCGGTGCCGGTGGCCTATGCCGCTGCCAGCCCGCTGCTATCCTATCGCGGCGCCGCCTATATCGTTGGGGGCTTTGCCGGCATTTTCTGCCTGGCGCTGATGGTTTTGCAGCCGCTGCTGGCAGCGGGCTACCTGCCCGGCGCGGGTGGCCCGCGCGGGCGGCGCTGGCACCGTTGGCTGGGGGTTGTGTTGACCGCCGGCGTGGTGCTGCATGTGGCGGGTCTATACGTGACCAGCCCGCCGGACACGCTTGACGCGCTATTGCTGGTCTCGCCGACGCCGTTTTCCGTCTATGGCGTTGCGGCCATGTGGGCCGTCCTGCTGACCGCGCTGCTGGCCGGGTTGCGGCGGCGGATCGGGCTGCGGCCCCGCCTCTGGCAGCAGGTGCACGCTGTGCTGGCGCTGGTGATCGCCGTCTCGACGGTGGTTCATGCGGTGCAGATCCAGGGCGCGATGGAACCGGTGACGAAATGGGGGCTTTGCCTGGCGGTGCTGGTGGCGACCGGGGCGGCCCTGCTGGACCTGCGGGTGCTCAAGCCGCTGCGGCGTTGGCGGCACCGTCGCGACACCCGGCCCGGCCGCGCTTGACATCCGCGCCCCTCGCCGCCATGTCCGCGCCCATGACGCCCCTTCTGCAAGTTGCGCTGGGCGGCGCCCTTGGCGCCTCGGCCCGCTATATGACAGGCATCGCCGCGGCGCGCCTGTTGGGCAAGGGATTCCCCTGGGGCACGCTGACCGTGAACATCGTCGGATCCTTCCTGATGGGCGTTCTGGTGGTGGCCCTGCTGCACCTCAGTGCGAACCGCTATGCGCCCTTGCTGATGACCGGTGTGCTGGGCGGATTCACCACCTTCTCGGCCTTTTCGCTGGATGCGATTACCCTGTATGAACGGGGACAGGGCGGGTTGGCGGCGGTCTATGTCGCGGGATCCGTGATCCTGTCGCTGGCGGCGCTCCTTGCCGGTCTCACCCTTGCACGGAGTGCTGTTACATGAGCCGAGTTCAAACCGTGACCGTGGGCCCGGGCGATGGCGACCAGCGGCTTGACCGCTGGCTCAAGCGGCATTTCCCGCAACTGGCGCAGGGCCGTATCGAAAAGATGTGCCGCAAGGGTGAGCTGCGCGTCGACGGCGCGCGTGTCAAGGCCTCGACCCGGCTGGAGGTCGGTCAGCAGGTCCGCATCCCGCCCTTGCCCGAACCCGGGCAGGTGGAAAGCGCGCCGAAACCCGCCGTTTCGGACCAGGATGCGCAGATGATCCGCGATTGCGTGATCTACAAGGACGATCACCTGATCGCGATCAACAAACCCCCCGGGCTGGCGACACAGGGCGGCAGCAAGCAGACCCGCCACGTCGACGGCCTGGCCGAGGCGCTGACCTTTGGCTACGACGAGAAACCTCGGCTGGTGCATCGGTTGGACAAGGACACATCCGGCGTTTTGGTACTGGCGCGGACACGCGAGGCGGCCAAGGCGCTGACCGCCGCGATCCGGCACAAGCTGACGCGCAAGATATACTGGGCGCTGGTGGCCGGTGTGCCTACGCCTTACCTGGGCGAGATCCGGTATGGCCTGGTCAAAGCACCGGGCCACGGCCACCACGGCGAGGGTGAAAAGATGCTGTGCGTCCACCCGCGCGACATGGCGCATACAGAAGGTGCAAAGCGTGCACACACATTGTATGCAACGCTTTACCGCGTCGCGGGCCGCGCCTCCTGGGTGGCGCTGGAGCCGATCACAGGCCGCACCCACCAGCTGCGCGCGCACATGGCAGAGATCGGACATCCGATCATCGGGGATGGCAAATACGGCGGTTCGGGGCAGGAAAACCTGGGCGATGGCTGGGGCGCACAACTGGGTGGGATGATCTCGCGCAAGTTGCACCTGCACGCACGCTCGATGCGGTTCGAACATCCCTTCACCGGCAAGCCACTGACCCTGACCGCGCCCTTGCCCGATCACATGGCGCAAAGCTGGGACACGCTGGGCTGGACCGAGGATATCGCCGCCGACGATCCTTTCGAGGAACTGCAATGAGCCTGAGCCTCGTGATTTTCGACGTCGACGGGACGCTTGTCGACAGCCAGGGCGATATCCTGGGCGCCATGAGCATCGCCTTTGCCAGCGAGGGGATCAAACGCCCGACGCGCGAGGCGATCCTGGCGATCGTCGGCCTGTCCCTGCCGCAGGCCTTTTCGCATCTCGCGCCCGAGCTTGGCCCGGTGCAGCGCACGCGCCTGGTCGAGGCTTACAAGGACGCCTATGCCGAATTGCGGATGAAGGGCGGGCCAGAGGCCTCGCCGCTCTATCCCGGCATCCCGGCTTTGCTGGATCGGTTGTCGGCGCGGGACGACGTGCTGTTGGGGATCGCCACGGGCAAGTCGCGGCGCGGGCTGACCGCGCTTCTGGAAAGCCACGGGCTGACACAGCGCTTCGTCACCCGGCAATGTGCCGATGACAACCCGTCCAAGCCGCATCCCGCGATGCTGTTCAACGCCCTGGATGAAGCCGGGGTGGACCCCGAGCGGGCGATGATGATCGGCGACACGAGTTATGACATGGAAATGGCGCAGGCCGCTGGTATGCCGCGTATCGGCGTGACGTGGGGGTATCATCCGCCCGAGGCTCTGGCCGGGGCGGAACATGTCGTGGATGATGCCGCCGGGCTGGAACGCGCCATAGAAACCGTCCTGGAGGGCATGACATGAGCGAATGGGCGCTCAAACGTTTCTGGCAGAACGCCGAGGTGACACCGGTCGAGAGCGGCTTTGCCGTCACGCTGGACGGGCGCGGGGTCAAGACCCCGGCCAAGACCGCGCTGGTGGTGCCGACAGAGGCCCTTGCGCGTGAGATCGCCGGCGAATGGGCCACGCAGGAGGACAAGGTCGATCCGACCTCGATGCCCTTTACCCGCATGGCCAATTCCGCCCTGGACAAGGTGACGCCGCAGCATGCGGCCGTGGCCGACATGCTGGCCGCTTATGGTGACAGCGATCTGCTGTGCTATCGTGCCGATGATCCGGAAGGGCTGGCAGAGCGTCAGCGCCAGGGCTGGGACCCCTTGCTGGACTGGGCCGAGGCGACCTATGGCGCCAGGCTCGTGCCCGTGGCGGGGGTCATCCACCAGCCGCAGGACGCGCAGGCGCTGGACCGGCTGAGCGCAGAGGTGCACGGGCAATCGCCGTTCCACCTGGCCGCTTTCCATGACCTCGTGTCGATGTCCGGTTCGCTGGTGCTGGCGTTGGCGGTGATCCGGGGCGCATGTGCACCCGAAGAGGCCTGGGCGCTGTCGCGGATCGACGAGACCTGGCAGGAAGAGCAATGGGGTGTCGATGAAGAAGCCGCCGAAATTGCCCAAAGAAAACGCGGCGAGTTCCTGCATGCGAGTGTTTTCCATTCGCTCGCAGATGGTTAGACAGGATCGGGACGGGCGGAACCTTGCCTTTCCGGGTGGCATCCTTGCTTGACCTTTGGGCGGGAATCCGCCCAAATTGGCCCAGCGTCGAGGGGGGATCGGATCAAGGACCCCTCCGTTTTTTTGTCCGGCGGGGGCCGGTCTGTGACAAGCGAGATCCGGGGTTAGAGAACGGCATGCTGAGGTTACTTCTATGCGCGACGGCCTTCCTGGCCTGTGCCGTCGGCGGCGCCTCGGCCGGCACGCTGAAGGACGTCAAGGACAGGGAAGTCCTGAACTGCGGCGTCAACTCCGGCCTGATCGGCTTTGCCTCGCGGGATTCGCGCGACGAATGGGCGGGGTTCGACGTGGACCTGTGCCGTGCCATCGCGGCGGCGGTGCTGGGCGATCCTTCGGCGGTGGAATTCGTCGAAACCACGAACCGCACGCGCTTTACCCTGCTTCTTGGCGGGGACCTGGACGTGCTGGCACGCAATACGACCTGGAGCTTTGCCACCGACGTTGGCGTGAAGGTCGATTTCGCCGGGATCAACTACTATGACGGGCAGCGCTTCATGGTGCCCAAGACGCTGGGTGTTTCCTCTCCGACGGAGCTGAACGGCAAGCGCGTCTGCGTCCAGCCGGACACCAAGACGGCGATGAATCTGGACGAGTATTTCGCCCGCAACAACATCACCTACGAGCCGGTCGCTGTCGAAAGCACGGCGCAGGCGCAGACCTTCTACCTGGAAGGCGAATGCGAGGTCTTTACCGGAGACGCCTCGGAACTGGCGGCAATCCGCGCCGCCTTCAAGGCGCCGGGTGATCACCTTTTGCTGGACGACGTGATTTCGAAGGAACCGCTGGGTCCGGTGGTGCGCCACGGGGACGACGAATGGGCTGACGTCGTCCGCTGGGTCCTGAACGCGCTGATCTCGGCAGAGGAACTGGGCGTGACCTCGGTCAACATCGACGAGATGCGCGAGAGCACGGACAACCCGGAAATCGCGCGCCTGCTGGGCACCAGCGGGCTGATGGGCGAGATGCTGGGCCTGGATGCGGATTGGGCCGTGCGGGCGATCAAGGCCGGCGGCAACTATGGCGAGATCTTTGCCCGCAACATCGGTGAGACGACGCCTATCGGCCTGTCGCGCGGGTTGAACCTGCAGTGGACCGATGGCGGGTTGCTGTATAGCCCGCCGTTCCGCTGAATTCGGACGCCTTTCGGGGATTCTTGCAGAGTAGAAACAGGGGCGCCCGCGTCAGTCGGTGAGATCGCGCGGCACGATGAAGGCCTCTGCGGTCCCGGTACCGAGTTGCAGGCGACGCCAGTCGTCAATGTCGAAACGGGCCACCAGCGTGGCGCAGGTCGGGTAGGCGGCAAAGCGCGGGTGATCCGGGGGCGTTTCCAGCAGGTCTTCGGCGAGCGCCGCGATGCCCGGGTTATGGCCCAGCATCATCACGCTGTTGCCCGCTGCGGTTTTCAGGATCTCCAGCATGGTTTCCGGGGCCGCGTGATAAAGCGCCGGTTCGAAGCGAACGGGGGCTTTGGCCCCCAGCAGGGCCAGCGTCTCGCGCGTGCGCGTTGCCGTCGAGCACAGGATGTCGTCCGGAAGAAATCCCTTTTCGCGCAACCAATCGCCGATCGCAGGCGCGGCACGGCGGCCCCGGCTGTTCAGTGGCCGATCATGATCGGGTAGGCCATGGCTCCAATCGGATTTGGCGTGGCGGATCAGGATGAGCTGTTTCAAGGCGCATCTGCCCCAAGGAAAGCCCGCATGTGAAAGGCGGATTGCGCTGCCCTGCGCGAGAAACCGTCAGAGACGGGGCAGGCGCGACGAACGAGACAGCCCTCGGTCCGGCAGGTCATGCCCTCGGGTGTCAGCATATGGGCCTTGCAGCGCGCCACGTCATAGGTTTGACCGGGCCCAAGTGCCCCCACCGGACAGGCGGTTTCGCAGGGGCGCGGACAGGTGCCGCAGGGCTGCGTGCCGGTGGGTGTCAGCGGCAGGCGCACCGGAAGGGCAATGGCGCCACGGTAGCTGATGAAGAGCCCGGCGGCATCGTGCACCAGCATCCCGACCGGCGACGACCATGCGCGGCCCGTTCCCAGCGCCCAGGACAGGAACGGCGCATAGGGTGGTCCGTCCGACGGAAAGATCGCCGTTCCGCCCCAGTCCTCGGCCACCGCGGACAGCACCCGTTTCGACCAGCGGTCGAGCGGATCGGGCGCACCGTCCAGGTATTCGGGGGCAGCGGTGAAGAGAGGCCAGAAATGCGGCTCGTCCGGGCCGAGAAGCAACAGGGTGCCGGTGCCCTCGGGCGCGCCGTCTTCGCTGTCCGGGTGCAGGGCGCCGCGCAGCCGAAGCCCGGCACGGGCGGCGGCGATGTCGGCGTCCTGCAGGTCCCTCGGGGTCATTTCGGCAGGGGCGGCCGGTTGTCGGAGCGGATCATCGACCCCGACCCATGTTCGGTGAACAGCTCCAGCAAGCAGGCATTGGACACGCGCCCGTCGATGATGACCACAGCGCGCACGCCCTCTTCGATGGCCTTGAGCGCGGTTTCCGTCTTGGGGATCATGCCGCCCGCGATCACGCCCTCGGCGGTCAACTTGCGCACGTCATCCGGCGACAGTTCGGTCACCACCTCGCCGTCCGGTCCCTTGACGCCCTGCACATCGGTCAAGAGCAGCAGGCGGTCGGCCTTGAGCGCGCCGGCAATGGCGCCGGCGGCGGTGTCGCCGTTGACGTTGTAGGTTTCCGTCACCTCTGTCCCGGTGGCGACCGGGGCCACGACCGGGATGATCCCGGCGGTAAAGAGATCCCGCAGGACCTGGACGTTCATCTCGATCGGGCGACCGACAAATCCCAGTTCGGGATCGTCCGGTTCGCAGACCATCAGGTCGTCGTCCTTGCCCGACAGGCCGACCGCGCGGCCGCCTTCGTCCATGATCGCCTGGACAATGCGCTTGTTCACGAGGCCGGTCAGAACCATCTCGACCACCTCGACGGTGGCCTGGTCGGTAACGCGCTTGCCGCGGACGAACTTGCTTTCGATGTTCAGCCGCTTGAGCATGTCGTTGATCATCGGCCCGCCGCCATGCACCACGACAGGGTTCACGCCCACCTGGCGCATCAGAACGATGTCGCGGGCAAAGGCGGCCATTTCCGCGTCGTCGCCCATCGCGTTGCCGCCGAATTTCACCACGACAATGGCGCCGGTGTAGCGCTGCATGAAGGGCAGGGCCTCGGAGAGGGTCCGGGCGGTGGCGATCCAGTCTCTGTTCATGTTCTGTCGTCTCATCTCGGGTCTTCCAGGCAGGGGGCTATACCCAGAATGCCCCGCGCGGGGCGGGATTTCCAGAGGGCAGGACCGCGATCAGCTGAGCCCGGCGATGATCGCGCGCAGGGTGGCGATGCCATCCCCCTTTTCGCTGCTGGTCAGGACGATTTCCGGGTAGGCGGCGGGGTGCTTCGACAACCCCTGGCGCACTTGCGCCAGGATACGGTCCTTATCCTTGTCCTTGACCTTGTCGGCCTTGGTCAAAACCGCCTGGAAGGTCAC
Organism: Mameliella sp. AT18; assembly: GCF_028807275.1. Lineage (NCBI taxonomy): Bacteria > Pseudomonadati > Pseudomonadota > Alphaproteobacteria > Rhodobacterales > Roseobacteraceae > Antarctobacter > Mameliella sp. AT18. Next base: position 13,002 of record NZ_JARAMO010000010.1, on the reverse strand, counting down.
GGCGGAGCGGTCCAGCAGGGTCATGATCTCGTCGTCGACGGGTTTGATCCCGTGGCGGAAATCGATCAGCACGAAAGCACGGCGCAGGCTGACCCGGCCCGAAAGATAGGATTTCAGCAGGGCCTGCCAGCGCGCGACCACGTCCACGGGCGCGTTGGCAAATCCGTAACCGGGCAGGTCGACCAGGTAGTGATCGGCGCCCAGGGTGAAATAGTTGATTTCCTGCGTGCGGCCCGGCGTGTTCGACGCGCGTGCCAGCCCCTTGCGCCCGGTCAGCGCATTGATCAGGCTGGACTTGCCGACGTTGGACCGGCCGGCAAAGCAGACCTCGGCCCGGTCATCGGGCGGCAGGCCATCCATGCCGACGACGCCCTTGAGGAAATCGACCTCGTGACCGACGAAAAGCTTGCGCGCCGCCTCGCGGGCGGCGTCGTCCGGTTCCTCGGCGACGGGAAAGGCAAGTTGCATCACAGAACCTCCACGCGGTCGCCAAGCGCGATCCGTCCGCTGCGCACGACCTCGGCCCGGACCGAGAAATCGCGGTGATCCCAGTGATCCAGCGTGCCCAGCACGTCATGATCACGCTTTCCGGTGTCGGGATTGTTGTGGGTGGCAAGGCAGCGGTCCGTGCGTTCGCGCGGGATCAGAACCGCCTCTCCGATCTGTACCTCGCGGTCGATCCAGTCGAACTCTTCCCAGGGGGCGCCGCCATCGAACCAGAGATTGCCGCGCCAGCGGTGGATCGACAGGGCATGGCCCAGCCGCTGTTCCACGGCCCGGTGCGAGGACAGGTTGCACAGTGTGATCGAGGGGAAATCGCTGTCGGTAAAGCCGCGGGTCCTGCCGCGCACCACCCGGGCGGATTGCGCGCGGGTGTCCGGGATGAATCCGCCGGCCCAGGCGATCAGCTTGTCGCCTTCGTCGTCGGGCCGCAGGGTCAGGTCGTCCCGGTCCGGGTGTGAGAGCGTGACCGTGGCCGATGCCTCGTCCAGCCGGGCAGAGATGGCCCCCAGCGCGGGGGCCTTGCTGCCGATCGAGAAGTTCCGGCAGGAGACCCATTCCGATCCGTCGGCGCCGGACTGGTCATGTGCGACAGCCCAATGGCGATCCCAGGGCAGGCACTGCCCGGCGCTCAGCGTGACCGCGTCCAGCTCTTCCCGGCCGTGGCTCTTGATCGGAAAGCGCCAGATCGCGGTCAAGGAACGGGTCATTTGCTGTCCTGCTCCTTGTCCTTCTTCTTTTTCACGCTGGACTTGATGTTGCCCATGATGTCGGGCGTGTACCCGTGGCTGCGCATGATCATGTACTGCTGCATGAAGGTGATCACGTTGTTGGTGATCCAGTAGACCACCAGGCCGCTGGCGAAACCGCCCAGCATGAACATGAAGACCCAGGGCATCCAGGCAAAGATCATCTGCTGCGTCGGATCGGCGGGCGCCGGGTTCAGCTTTTGCTGTAGCCACATCGAGATACCCAGAAGCAGCGGCAGGATGCCGATGAAGACCAGGGCCAGGATCGACTGCGGATCGGGCGCGCCCCAGGGGAGCAGGCCGAACAGGTTGTAGAGCGAGGTCGGATCAGGCGCCGAGAGATCGTTGAACGGGCCAAAGAAGTTGGCGTGCCGCAGTTCCAGCGTGACGAAGATCACCTTGTAAAGAGAGAAGAAGATCGGGATCTGCAGAAGGATCGGCAGGCAGCCGGCGGCCGGGTTGACCTTTTCCTTCTTGTAGAGCGCCATCATCTCTTTCTGGAGCTTCTCGCGGTCGTCGCCCGCGCGCTCCTTGAGCTTTTCCATCTCAGGCTGGAGTTCCTTCATCTTGGCCATCGAGGCATAGGATTTATAGGCCAGCGGGAACAGCAGCGCCTTGAGCAGCAAGGTCAGAGCGATAATGGCGAGGCCCATGTTGCCGATATGCAGGTTCAGCCAGTGCAGGACGGCGAACATGTATTTGGTGATGAAGAAGAACCAGCCCCAGTCGATCGAGTCGAGGAAGCGGTCGATGCCGGCCTTTTGGTATTCCCGGATGGTTTCCCATTCCTTGGCACCGGCAAAGAGCTTGCTGCTGACCTCCCGGCTGGCGCCGGGCGCCAGTTCGACGGTCGGCAGCACCGCCTCTGTCTGGTAGATGTCGCGGCGGGCGTCGTATTTGACCACCGACTTGAACGGCGTCCCCGCGTCGGGGATCAGCGTCGCCATCCAGTAGTGATCCGTGAACCCGACCCAGCCGGTTTCCTGCACACGCTCGACCGTGGCCTGCGTGCCCTCGGCGGGCAGCATGTCCAGATCGGGGATGTTCTTGTACTTGGTCTGCTCCAGGATGCCGTCGGACATCTGTAGCGCGCCTTCGAACAGCACGAAGAAGTTCTTGAGGTCGTCCGGTTCGCCGTGCCGCGCGAGCACGCCGTAGGGGGCCAGCGACACGGTCTGGTCGCCGGTGTTCTCGACCGCCTGCGTGACCGAGAACATGAAATCCTCGTCGACAGAGATGGTCCGGCGGAAAATCAACCCGGCGGGGCTTTCCCAGCGCAGGGTCACAGGGCTGTCGGGGGTCAGGGTCTCGCCGCTTTCGATGGTCCAGGAGGTATTGGCCCCGGGGACATCCGACAGCGCCAATCCGTTGCCAGGCGCCCAGCCGTAAAGTGCATAGTAGGGGTTGGAACTGCCGACCGGGTCAAGCATCTGCACGATGGGCGATTCCACCGACAGTTCGACGTGATAGTCCTTGAGCCGCAGGTCGTCGATGCGGCCGCCGGTGAGCGAGATCGACCCTTCCAGGCGGGCGCTGTCCAGCGGCAGGCGGGGGGCCTCCGTCGTGTCGGCATTGGCCGCGGGGGCCTCTGCCGGTGTTCCGCCGCCCAAGGGATCAGCGGCACGCGGCGCGGTTGCCACGCCGTCGGGCGTGGGGGCGTCGGTTTCGGTGGCCACCGGTGCATTCGGATCCTCAGTCGGCTCCGGAGGGGGAAACAGCAGGAACCATACAAGGATCACGACCATGCTGAGCGCGGTCGCGAGAAGCAGGTTCTTGTTCTGATCGTCCATGAGGCCGGCCACCTATCCGTTGAAAGTCATCGCTGGGTTCAAACGTCCCGCAGTGCAAAGGTCAAGCGGAATCCAGCCGGACGGGGCGGTGTGGCACATGGATGCCGAACCCGAGCAAGGGGATGGCAGGTGTTCGGAAAGGGCTTTCCGGCTCAGCCGGTGGTGCCGCCCAGTTTCCTGGCGTCGGCGATCCGGGCGTCATGTTCATGTGCCCAGTCGATCAGCTTGTCGACGGGCATCGGGCGGGCGATGCCAAAGCCCTGGACGTGATCACAGCCAAGCTGGGCCAGCAGCGCGTGTTCGCCCACGCTTTCGACGCCCTCGGCAAGGGTTTCCAGGCCCAGCCGGTCTGCCAGGCCCAGGACCGCGGCCAGCATCCGGTGCTGATCCTCGTCGCGGTCGACGCGGGTGACGAAGCTGCGGTCGATCTTGAGCCGGTGTACGCGGAACCGGCGCAGCGAGGTGATCGAGGCATGACCCGTGCCGAAATCGTCGAGGTCGATATGGCAGCCGATCTTGCCCAGTTCGACGATGTTGCGGGCCACGATCCCCTCGGGCGCGCCTGCGATCACGGTTTCAAGAACCTCGATTCCCAGCCGTTCGGCGGTCAGGCCGAAGCGGTCGAGCTCCCATTGGATGCGGTCGACAAGGCGGGGGTCGCGCAGTTCGGGGTCGGAAAAATTCACGCTGACGCGTGGAATGTCGAGCCCGGCCTGGTCCCAGCTGCGCAGTGCGGTCAGAGAATGCTGCAGGATGACCTCCGACAGCTGTTCCATGCGCCCGGCGTCTTCGAGCACGCGCAGGAATTGCGCGGGCGGGACGATGCCGCGTTCGGGGTGGATCCAGCGCGCCAGCGCCTCGACCCCGCTGATCGCACCGGTCGAGGTGCAGATCTGGGGTTGGAACCAGGGCTGGATTTGACCGTTCGACAGGGCGCGATCCACCTCGTTGCGCAGGGAACGCTGTTCCATGTGGGCCTGGCGCATGTTTTCGGACCAGGCACGGATCGCCGAGGGGCCATTGGCGGTTGCTTCCTCAAGTGCGACCTGCGCCGCTTCCAGCAGTTGCTTGCCGGAGGCGTCGTTGCTCAGCCGCAGGCTGCCGCAGAACCCGATGGACCCCGATAGATAGCGCATGGCATCGCCAACCGATGCAGGTTCTTCGACCGCGTTCTGCAGGCGGCCGGAGAGTTGCAGCAATGCCTCGAGGTCAAGCCGCAGCGAGGGGCCGAGGAAGATCACGAATCGTGTTTCGCCCAGGCACACGGCCTCGTCATCGCGGCGCAGGGTCTTGCGCAGGCGGCCCAGGGTCAGTTCGCGCGGGGCGTCGACCGTTGCCTCATCGGTCTGCTGGGCCACCTCGGTAAGGCCGTCGACCTCGATCAGCAGGCAGGCCGTCGCCAGGTTGGCCGCGCGCGCATTGTCCAGCGCCTGTTGCGCCAATTGCGTGGCCGCGATGCTGTCGACGATGTCGGCCTGATCGGTTCCCGACCGGCCATCGCCCCGGTCCGCGGGGACGCCGACCAGAAGAAAGATGCCCGGCGTGCCCAACGCAACCACCAGCAACAGCGCCTCGCCCCCCAGCCAGAAGGCGGCAAGCGCCGCCGCAGGCAGGAATGCCAAAGCCTGTGGTCCCTGCAGACCCCGCCGCACGCCTGTGCGCAGCGTTGTCGGAAGCGCGCGAAGTGACGCCAACATGCCCGTGTCCTTGTACCTCATGAGGCGAGACTAGGCGACGCTGGTAACTCGGTTCTTAACGCGGCTCCGGGTTTTTCAAGGAATTGGGCGATTCCATGTCCCGCATGAGGCCGGCAAAGTCGAACAATCCCGGATCCAGCATGTGTGACGGGCGGACGTTCATCAGCGCCCGGAACATGACCTGACGCCTTCCGGGAGAGTTTTTCTCCCATCCATCAAGGATTTGCTTGACCTGCTGGCGCTGCAGGCCGTCCTGGCTGCCACAGAGGTCACAGGGAATGATCGGATAGTTCATAGCCCGCGCGAATCGGTCGCAGTCCTCCTCTGCCACATGTGCCAACGGACGGTAAACGAACAGGTCGCCCTCTTCGTTGACAAGTTTCGGCGGCATGGTCGCCAGTCGTCCGCCGTGGAACAGGTTCATGAAGAAGGTTTCCAGAATGTCATCCCGGTGATGGCCCAGCACGACGGCCGAACAGCCCTCTTCGCGCGCGATCCGGTAAAGATTGCCCCGCCGCAGGCGCGAGCAGAGCGCGCAATAAGTCCGGCCCTGGGGCACCTTGTCGACCACGATGGAATAGGTGTCCTGGTACTCGATCCGGTGGGGCACCTGCATCTTTTCCAGGAACTCCGGCAGAACGGTTGCCGGAAAGCCCGGCTGGCCCTGGTCGAGGTTGCAAGCCAGGATTTCGACCGGCAGCAGCCCGCGCCACTTCAGCTCGTGCAGCACCGCGAGCAGCGTATAGCTGTCCTTGCCGCCGGACAGGCAGACAAGCCATTTGGCCCCTTCCTCGACCATGCCGTATTGCTCCACGGCCTCGCGCACGTTCTGCACGATCCGTTTGCGGAGCTTCTTGAACTCGGTGGTCTTGGGCGCCCCGTGGAACAGGGGGTGAATGTCGTCAGCATGATCCAGCATGCGGCGGGGATACGTCCCCGCCGCGACTTGGGCAAGTGTTATCGCGGGCCAGGGCCGGGTGCCGGAACGAAGGGTTGGATCGCCAGGCGTCTGTCCACCAAGGTCTTTGGCGGCAGACCGACGTCCCGCCTGAGATGATCGGTCAGATCCTCTGCAAGCGGTGGCGGAGGCCGCATTCTCGGGGCCCTGAACAGCGCGGCCAGGGCGGCGGCAAGCACCCTGGGCGCACCGTGTTGCGCGATGGTGGAGGCGATGTCGGTGCTCGGATGCCGAGCGACTGTGGGATTGTTCATAAGTGTTTCCCGGCGCGAAAACGGCCGGACTCCTGGTCTGGTTTGAAATGGACTGACGACGCACGGGGGGCCCCGGGCGCGAATGTCAGCGATGGTTGGTTGGAAAACGACCCGCGTTAGGCGAGGGCCGGAAGTGAAGCGGTGTTAGTCCTGGACGGATCGGCGAAAGCCGTTGCCCCAGGTCGCTTCGAGAGAGGCCGCGCGGCGCGAGAAAGTCTGATCGTTCATGTCGGACCTCCTCTTGTTGATGCGTGGTCTCTGCGGGGTCGTTAGCCGAGCCCGGTCGAAAATGGTACATGTTTTTTGGAAAATGCCTGGGCACGAGGCGAATGTGCCCGTGGCTGTGGTCAATCGGGCACGTTGTCGATGCCGGAGCCGCCCCAGGGGTGGCAGCGGGCAATGCGCCGCGCGGCCAGCCAGCTGCCCTTGAGCGCGCCATGTTTTTCCAGCGCTTCCAGCGCGTAGACGGAACAGGTGGGATGAAAGCGGCACCCGTGGCCGACCCAGGGGCTGAGCACGAGGCGATAGGCGCGCACGGGCAGGGCGACGATATGGGCGAGCGGGCTCATCTGCTGCCCCCGTGCACCTTGCGCAGGGCATGGCGCAGGTCGGCCTGCAGGGCGGTGAAATCGCGCCAGGCAGTCTTTTCCGCGCGGCCGATCAGAACATAATCCCAGCCGTCCCGGCCCTGCTCGGGCAGGATCAGGCGCGCGATTTCGCGCAGGCGCCGCTTGGCCCGATTGCGGGCGACGGCGTTGCCGACCTTCTTGGAGCAGGTGAACCCGACGCGGATGCCCTCTGCCTCGCCGTCCTGGCGTTGCCGGGCCTGCAGCAGGAACCCCTCTGTCGGAGCGCGACGGGCACGGGCCGCGCGCAGGAAATCTGCGCGCCGGGCCAGAACCGTCAACGGCAAAAAGGCCGCCTCGGAGCGATCCGCGGCGGCTTTTTCGTCGGCGTTCATCTCCCGCTCCGCTGTGGGCGGCGTGGGGATCAGGCGCTCAGGCTCTTGCGGCCGCGGGCGCGGCGCGCGTTCAGGATCTTGCGACCTGCCTTGGTGGCCATGCGGGCGCGGAACCCGTGGCGACGCTTGCGGACGAGGTTCGACGGCTGGAAGGTGCGTTTCATCGCGGCTACTCCGGTTCAATGCCCCCGAGTCGACTCGGGCGCAGGAAATTCGAAGCCCTGCCTATAGGGGGGCGGGCGTCCCCTGTCAAATGGGTGTCATGGTTTTTTTGCCAATGGCGCGGGTGCCTGACAGGCGTTCGGAGCGGCGTCCGGCCACACGGGGCAGGCGTGCCGACCCTCGGTGCACTGAACCTTTGTGGCCTTCCGGTTCCGACTGCAACACTTGCATGCGGCCTGACCCGCGAAATGTTTCACTCTGGCTTTTCGGGCGTGAATTTCTCACGCTGGGGCACAAGCCGGATCAAGCGGGCGTGAGACGGCTGTTTTCCCGGTGGCGTCGGGGGCATCTATGCGGTGCCCCTGCCGCAACCCAAAGGCCCCGAACGATGAGCGACATGACCGACACGCCCAAACCCGGCCTCCGACGCCACCTGCCCCTGCTGGCCATCCTCGTGGTGGCGATCATCGGGTACTTCACGCTGGGCGACCTGCTGAGCTTTCAGACACTGGCCGACAACCGAGAGGCGCTGCTGGCGTTCCGTGACGCGCATTACCTGCTGACGCTGGGGCTGTTCATGGCGGTCTACGTCGTCATCGTCGGGTTTTCCCTGCCGGGGGCCACGATCGCCACGCTGACCGGCGGCTTTCTCTTCGCGACCTTTCCCGGCGCGCTCTACAACGTGACCGCCGCCACGCTGGGCGCCACGGGAATCTTCCTGGCTGCCCGCTGGGGCTTGGGCGCGCGCCTCGGCGACAGGCTGGAGCATTCTCAGGGCATGGTGAAAAAGATCAAGGACGGCATCGACGAGAATCAGTGGTCGATGCTGTTCCTGATCCGGTTGGTCCCTGCGGTGCCCTTCTTCGTCGCCAACCTCGTCCCTGCCTTCCTCGAGGTGCCCGTGCACCGCTATGTCATCTCGACCTTCCTCGGCATCATCCCGGGTGCGGTGGTCTACACCTCCGTCGGTGCGGGCCTGGGCGAGGTGTTCGAGCGTGGCGAGACGCCGGACCTGGGCATCATCTTTGCCCCGCATGTGATTCTGCCCATCCTCGGGCTGGCGGCCCTGTCCGCCCTGCCGATCCTGCTCAAGGCCCTGCGTGGCCGGAAGGGGATCTGAGATGGAAAAGCTGACATGTGATCTGTTGATCCTCGGCGCCGGGTCCGGTGGCCTGTCGGTGGCCGCGGGGGCCAGCCAGATGGGCGCCGACGTGATCCTGCTTGAAGGTCACAAGATGGGTGGCGACTGCCTGAATTACGGCTGCGTGCCGTCCAAGGCGCTGATTGCCAGCGCCAAGGTGGCGCACGGGATGGAGCATGCCGCCGTCTATGGCGTGGCCAATGCCGTGCCACAGGTCGATTACGCCGCGGCCCAGGACCATGTCGCCGATGTGATTTCCCAGATCGAACCGGTGGACAGCCAGGAGCGGTTCGAGGGCTTTGGCGTGCGGGTGATCCGCGAATACGGGCGTTTCGTATCCGACCGCGAGGTCGAGGCAGGCAATTACCGTATCACCGCGCGGCGAATCGTGCTCGCCACCGGGTCTTCTCCGCTGGTGCCGCCGATCCCGGGCATGGACGGCGTGCCCTACCTGACCAATGAAACCCTGTGGAAGCTGCGTGAGCGTCCCGAACACCTGCTGATCATCGGAGGCGGGCCCATCGGGATGGAAATGGCGCAGGCGCATCGGCGATTGGGCTGTGCGGTGACAGTGATCGAAGGCGCAAGGGCGCTGGGCAAGGATGATCCGGAACTGGCCGGGATCGTGTTGGAGACCCTGCGGGAGGAAGGCATCGAGATCGCCGAAGAGGCTCTGGCACAGGAGGTGCGGGGACAGGCGGGCGCCATCGAGGTCGAAGTGAAGGACGGGCGCGTGTTCCGGGGCTCTCACCTGCTGGTGGCAGTTGGGCGCAAACCCAACATCGACAGGCTGAACCTCGAAGCCGCCGGGGTCGAGACCACCAAGACGGGCATCAAGGTGGACGCCAGTCTAAAGAGCACCAACTCTCACGTTTACGCCATTGGCGACGTGGCGGGCGGAATGCAGTTTACCCATGTTGCCGGCTATCATGCCGGGATCGTCATCCGCTCTGCCCTGCTGGGGCTGCCAGCCAAGGCCAAGACGGATCACATCCCCTGGGCCACCTACACAAGCCCGGAACTGGCGCAGGTCGGCCTGACAGAGGACGCGGCGCGAAAGGCCCACGGCGACCGGATGGAAGTCGCGCGGTTCGACTACCACCACAATGACCGGGCCATCGCCGAGCGCAGGACGCGCGGTGTCATCAAGGTCATGGTGGTCAAGGGGCGCCCCGTCGGTGTGTCGATCGTGGGCCATCAGGCCGGGGAGCTGATCAATCTCTGGTCGCTGGTGATCGCAAACCGGCTCAAGATGAGCGCGGTTTCGAACATGGTTTCGCCCTATCCGACCATCGGGGAGATTAACAAACGGGCCGCGGGGGCCTATTTCTCCCCCAGGCTGTTCGAGAACGAGACGGTCAAGAAAGTGGTGCGGCTGGTCCAGCGCTGGCTGCCCTGAGTACGGTAGGACATGGTCAACTCGCTTTCCGGACGATTCCTGATCCTCACCATCATCTTCGTGATGGTGGCAGAGGTGCTGATCTTTGTCCCCTCCGTGGCGCGCTTCCGCGAGGATTACCTGCTGGCCCGGCTGGAACGGGCGCAGATCGCTTCTCTGGCCTTGCTGGCCGACGACATGATCGAACCGGAGCTGGAAAAGGAACTGCTGGACAACGCGGGAGTCTTCAACGTGGTGCTGCGGCGTGACGAGATCCGGCAACTGATGCTGTCATCGCCGATCCCGGGTGAGGTGGCGCAGACCTTCGACCTGCGCGACGCGTCGGCCTGGGTGCTGATGCGGGACGCGATCCTCTGCCTGGTCGACAGCGAATGGACGGTGATCCGTGTGATCGGCGATCCCTTCCGCGATGGAGGCGAACTGATCGAGGTCACGATGGACGGCGGGCCGCTGCGGACCGCGATGATCGATTACGGGCTGCGCATCCTGCTGCTGTCGGCGGCGATCTCGATCATCACGGCCGGGCTGTTGTTCCTGGCGGTGCGGTCCTTGCTGGTCAAGCCGATCAAAGGGGTCGTGGGCCATATCGGCGCCTATGCCGAGGCGCCCGAGGACGCGCGGCGGATCATCAAGCCCTCTGCCACGGTCCGAGAGCTGCGCGAGGCAGAGGAATCGCTGCAATCCCTGCAGACCCAGTTGACCCAGGCCCTGCGCCAGAAGGACCGACTGGCGCAGCTGGGCGGTGCCGTGGCGCGGGTCAGCCATGACTTGCGCAACATCCTGACCAGTGCGCAGTTGTTCACGGACCGGATCGAGATGTCCGAAGATCCGGCGGTCAAGCGAATGGCACCCAAGCTGGTCAACTCGATCACCCGGGCGGTCTCTCTTTGCGAGAGCACGCTGGCCTTTGGACGTGCCGAGGAACCGGCGCCGGTGATGACCCTGTTCAACCTGGCCGAACTGACCAACGAGGTGCTCGAGGCCGAAAGACTGGCCATCGGCGAGGCGGATGTCTCGCTGAGCGAGGATATCCCGGCCGGGTTGATGGTGCGGGGCGATCCGGAACAGATCTACCGTGCCCTGTCGAACATGGTCCGCAACGCACGGCAGGCCATCGTTGCGACCTCGCAACCGGGAGAGATCAACATTGCCGCGCGGATCGAGGATGCGGATTGGGTCATCACGGTGACCGACACGGGCCCGGGCCTGCCGCCCAAGGCGCGCGATCACCTGTTCCAGCCCTTCCAGGGCGGCGTGCGCAAGGGGGGCTCGGGGCTGGGCCTTGCCATCGTGGCGGAACTGGTGCGCGGACACGGTGGCAATCTGAGGCTGGCGCGCAGCGACGAGACCGGCACCTGCTTCGAGATCCGTCTGCCGATGGGAGACGTGGGCTGACGACCGGGGTTTCCGGTGCCGGGCGGGCTGCGCGGAAATTCTTTGGGCCGATCGAAAAAAAATCCGCGGATTGCCCCTTGCATCGTGCAGAGGTGGGAGGTACATGCAGCCCTCACGGACCGATAGCTCAGCTGGATAGAGTACCTGACTACGAATCAGGGGGTCGGGGGTTCGAATCCTCCTCGGTCCGCCACTTACCCCTGATAACATTGGGAAAAGTGGCGATTTGGTGGTTTCACCCGCCTAAATACCCACCATGCCGAAAACGCTTGAACGCGCAGCGATGCGACACCGGGGGGGGGTATGCTCAATCCTGCCAGCTTTCGGCATAGGGACCGGCGCGGGCAGGCTTTTGCGAGCATCCACAAAATCGGGTTTGATTGCCGGGCTGTCGAAGTGACACCCCATACCGCGCAGCGGGTTTGATTGTTTTTCAAACCGCCGAGGCAGTAACAGCCCATGGCGAGGGCGCGGCCTGAAACCTCACGTTTTGTCACCCTCTTTGCGGCAAAGCCGCCAGCGCGCCCAGCGTTGCCGCTGCGCTTCGCGAATGCGCTCGATGCCTTCCGGGGTTCTGGCGCCGGTCGATTTCCCGCCGTGAAACTTGCAGCGGCGCCTGCCCGGTTCGGACTTCGCACGGCAGGGTGTTCCCTTGCGCGTCCGCGCGCCGCAGATAACCCGTCGCTTGGCCCTGACTGTTTCGCATTGAATTTGCAGTCGCCGGACGTGCACAAGAAACGCGGCCTCACGCGCCGCGTCCGCGGCGGCCAGCATATCAGCCCAGGCCGCCCGCGCGCGTGTGACTGCGGGTGTATCCGGCAGGTCCAGGACTGTGGCCATGCGTTCGACCGCCCAGGCGCGCAAGCCCACCACAGGTTTGCATTCCCAATAGCTGACGGCGTGGCGCCCGCATCCAGCCTGCCGGGCCAATTCGGTTTGTGACAGCCCGGCACGCTTTCGGACTGCCGCAAGTTCCGCCCCGGTCACGCGCCTGCCTTCGCGGCACGTCTTCGCCGCGCGGCGGCCTTGCGGCAGTAGCGGGCATCTGCGCGCGCATAGTCGGGAAGAGTGTTGCCGCACCAGCGGCAGTGCCAGTCCCGCCGCATCAGGCCTTTCAGAATGGCAATCGCACGGGCTTTTCGGTTCCCGCCGTTGCCGGTCCAGAGATACGAATGATAGCTGGCGCGGGGGCTGCTTGGGTCGCTATCGACAATCCAGAAGGCGTGCGGGTCGGGTCCGGGCATTTTGATCCGTTTGATTTTCCGGGCACCCAAAGCCGGGTCAGCACCTTGAAATAAAAGGATAGCATTTTTTGACCCACTGCGCAGTCACAACGCAAAGCGGCCCTTGTCGTCAATGCGCGCTTGCCCCAGGGCAGTCAGGCTTTGCGGAAGCGGTCGCACGGTCGCGTGCACGGCCTCGTTTGAATTGGCGAGCCACCTGTTCCGGGGTTGCTTCGCCCAGGTCGGACAGGGCTTCGCGCACGGTGGCGATATGTTCCGGCAGGGATTTCGGGAAAGGTGGCTTGGTCGCAGTTTCCTTGGGGCCAAGGGCCATTGCGTCCTGTTCCTTTTCCTTTGCCACGCGGCCCTCGGGGTTCTGGTATTCGGGGCGCATCTTGGGATAGGGGTATCTCTGATCGCGGTATCCTTCGTGGGTACATGGATGATCGTGGGCGAACGTGTGGTCTGGCCAACCTGCCTGACGCCGAGGCCCCGGTCATTCAAGAAGGGGACAAAGGGGGGGGCAGAAGCGCGCGGCCATAACCTTAAAACAACGCTTCTTCCCGACGTGCTACGGACCCGAGTTCGTCGCCCAGGCTGTCCGGGACTGGATCGCAGCCGTCGGCGCCAAGACGGCCTACATCGAGCCGGGATCGCCTTGGGAGAATGGCTACTGCGAGAGCTTCAACGCACGTTTCCGAGACGAGCTGCTCGACGGTGAAATCTTCTACAGCCTGCGCGAGGCGCAAATCCTGATCGAACAATGGCGGAG
>NZ_JARAMO010000009.1:0-14784 GCF_028807275.1 Mameliella sp. AT18 | reverse complement strand
GCCAGATGGGTGAAGTCGCGGCAGACGCCATAGCCGCCCGCAAGCGTCTGGGCCGCCGTCCGCGTGGCATCCGCCCGCATGTAGTCGAAGGTGATCGTGGCGTGGACGTAGTCACAGATCGCCTGCACGCGCGCCCATCCGGGCGCCGTGTGTTCAAACAGCGCCCAGGCCCGTTCCGACAGCAGGTCCGTATCGCAATACCGGCTGCCCAACAGAAAGACGAGCGTCTCGAAGGGCAGGTCCTGCACCGCATGTTGTCTTGCATCCGGCTTGAACGGATCTGGCAGCCCCGTATCGCGAAAGACCCCGTCAGTCGTCAACGTGAACTCGCCCGCAGGCGCCACCAGCCGCGTACACCAGTTGCCGAACCCGTCGCGATAGCTTTCCAGCGGCACGCTTGGCTCGGTCACGAGGTAGTCCGCCCGCTCTAGATCGCCAAAGCGCGAGTAGTGCGCGTTCAGGATCGCGATCATCGGTGTCGGCTGGGTCAATGTATGGCTGATGCGGCAGCCGATATGCATCCGCAGTCCGGGCGTGTATGTGGCGGCTGGTCTCCAGCGCTGGTCATCGCTCAAGGGCGCAAACTCCATTCTTCGAGGTAAACTCCTTGTCGCAGCGCCATCGAGTTCCCGAGCGATCGAGATGTGCATTCTCAGGCAGTGTGATCGCGATAAAGGCCGTGTCGCTGGGCGCGTAGCCGCGCAGGCAAGACCAGCCCGGACCATAACACCGGCCCGTGGCGTAGGCGTTGGCAGGAAGGGTCAGCTTGACGCAGGCGCCGTCGGTCAGCTGAAAGCCAAGGTCGCAGGTCCAGCCATCGCCGTAGCTGCGCGTCGTGGCATGTGCCGGAACCGGGCCGGTGCCAACCTGTGCAAGCGCAGGCCCCGCCAACAGGACAACGGCAACGATTTGGCCTAACACACGGGCCAAGCCGCGCATCATCCCTTGTCGACCTCGCCGGTGTCGGGCGCGGCGAGATCGATGGCGGCAAGGCAAGCCTGCGCGATATCGCGATCCGGCCCGTCAGCGCCGGGCACGGTGGCCCAGCCCGCCTCCATCAGGGCATCACGCTGTTGATAGCGCGACGCGGTGCGGATCGTCTCGATCTTTGCCAGGCGTTGCGGATCGTTGCGCGCCATGTCGAGACAGACCGGAACCATCGCCGTGGTCAGAGTTTGCTGGGATAAGTCCTCGGCCCTGTCCTTTGCCGTGCCGCCAGTTACCCAGCCGCCCCAGGAAAAACCGACGATGGCAAGGGCCGCAGCGCCGAGCAGGGCACCGTAGATACCCGGCTTTAACCAATCGGGAGTGGTCATTTGAAATCCTCCCGCGGAGAAAGCGCCGCGTCGCTTTGTGATGCCGAAACAGGTCATCAAACGACTGCCGCACGCAAAAACGCACGGCAGTCGTGTGACGCACGTGCGGCGGCAGGAACACGGCCTGAACCCGATTCTTCCGGATCCTCACCGTACGCATAGATGTCATGAGAGCTGCGCCGCGCGATGCGGCAAAGCCTATTTGGCTCACCACCGTATAGAGTATTTCTTTACATAAAACAAGTCGGAGCTCGGCCTTTCGAAGGCCGAGCTATGATGCGTTGCTTTGGCTGGGTTGCCGGAACCCTTGGCGTGTGTTGAGTCTTTTCGGCTGCTGCGCCGAATTTCCTGCACCTACATCTCGTCCGCAGCGACCCAAGGGCAAGTCCAAACGCAGAACCGCCTTTCGTGATCGTGCAGGACAACCTGCGATCGGAAATCCTGAAAAGCCGTGTACTGGATGGATGGGTGGACAGCCCGAACGCCTGGGTGTGGGAACATGTCGGGACGGTTCACACCGTTCAGGGCCGTGAAGCCGGGGTCGTGGTCTTCGTTCTGGGCGCGCAGATGTCTTCGCAAAACGGAGCGCGGGCCTGGGTTGGCGGAAGGCCAAACTTGGTCAACGTGGCCGTTACCCGCGCAAAAGCTTCCTTGTACGTGATTGGCAATAGGCAGCTTTGGAAATCTGCAGGCGTGTTCGCTGTGTTGAACCGGTATCTTCCCGACGGCGGAAACCTCGGATCGCCGGAATGAACGAAATCTGGCCGTTGATCACTCAGAACTTCAACAACCGTGAAATTGCGGGAGCCGCTTGGGTCGTTTTGATTCTTGGCCTTGTGTCGATAAAGAAAGACGTGCGCAAATCTCTGTTAGGGGTCGTCCGAGCGATAGCGGACAGAAGATTATGATTATCTTCGAATCGTTTGCCGGTTGGATCGGCTTTCTTGCATGGTCTGAGAGCGGGACCGGGCTTTGGACATCCAGCCAGATTGCGCCGACGGCTGTCTGGTACTTTGTCGGCGGCCTGCCATTGTTGTTACGCGCATTCGAAGCCAAAGAGGGAACACAACATTTTCGCGGATATGCCACAGCCGTTCTCAGCGGGACGACTTTGATCGAGTTTATATATGTTGCGAAGACGTTTAGTCTGCCCACCGAGTTGATCCTGACACCTATTGTCACATTCATCGCGTTACTTGCAGTCGTCTCGGAGCGCGATCTGGAGCACGCTACTGTCAATAAGCTGCTTACATGGGTACTGGCCATCGCGGCTTTGACCATTCTATGGCATTCCGTCTCTCAAATCTGGGCGGAGCCGGAGACATTCTTCACGATAGAAACAGCACGGTGCTTTATCCTGCCAATCTACCTCACCATATTTTTCATCCCATTTATATATGCGCTTCATTTCTTTTCGCACATTGAGGGTGCTCTTATTCATATAGACCGGAAGAATTTTCAATCTGATGAGTTGAAGCCTAACGCCAAGAAATGCTTCATTTTGACGTTCATGACGCGACCGTGGTTGTTGAGGCGAGCCACCCGGAAATTCCACATTATGCCAGCCAGAGTCGCGGCTGATATCGATAGAATTATCCATGATATACTGCAATATGAGCGGCAGGAGGAGAGTCCCCCCGAAGTTAATGACTCAGAGGGCTGGAGTCCTTTTGCCGCGGTGGCGACGGCGAGGAATGGTAGTCAGGGGGAGCAGCCCGCGATCTGGATGAAGGCATCCTTCCTGGCATTGGTAACTACTCGTTTTTGGGCATCGAAGGAGTCGTAAAGCAGTTCAAGATTCGTGGACATTTTGTCGACCGATATCTCGCGAACGAAGCATTGGCCGAGTTTATCAGGCTTGCTTGGGAACTTTGCAAAAAGGCTCTGAAAGGAAATTCCGGCGTCATTCAGGAACAGCTTGCGCGTTGCAAGCCTCGGATCTTCTTACGGCCTCTCGTCAGTGAGACCCCAGGACTTGCCTCAACGATCTGACCGAAGCAGGACCTATTGGAACAAGTGCCAAGCCGAGACCGGCACAGGGGCCGCAAACCCCGCACCTCTGCTGATGGCCGAAAGATCTCGGGGGCGAGAAACTCGCGCTGCTGGTGCTGGCCAGCAAATCCGGGCTGCACGCCATTGCCAAGCTGGTCAACCGGCAGCTCTTCAGGTTAGCGCGGGCCAGGAGTTCCATTAACTGCCTGTGAAGATCATTACCGTCGCAGTGGTGCCGCATCTGTCGCTAAACAGCCCGGCGCGCTGGGACGCAGATGCGAAAGAGGTCATAGCCGAGCGGAAGGCCGAGGAAGCCGAGTGAGCGCCCGGGCGCTGAATTCATTTCCATGATCTCGCATTAGGGCACGATGCGCCAGACAAATGCCTTGGCACGCGGAGATCTGGATTGGCTCATCGCACCGGAGGCGGATAGGCCGCTAAAAAAGCGGGATATGCTTGGTGTCGCGGCACAGCGTCTGGAGGCAGGGTTTCCGAAGCGCTGGATTGGAAGGCCCCGGACGGCCCCGGGTTTCTGTCTTGCATTTACGCCTTGGTGCCTACGATGTGCCAGGAATCCAAATCACCCAAAACTGTCCCAATGGCGCTGACGTCAGACAGCGCGTGGGCTACCATCATTATTTGCGCGACCGGCTCTTGGTCCGAGAAGCAATTCAAACATTGCGCCCGCCGCCGCTGATGGATCGTTGCCATCGTGAACTGAAACACCAGCCAGCGGGACGTCAGACCTGGTCTGCGGGCAGTGGCCAGCACAGGTTGGCCGTTCCATTTCAGCGAGACAGATCCCGGGCAATACTTTCTGTGAGGGATGTGAGAGCCGCTGCTTGTGCCGCGGCGATGGCGGCCGGTCCCTTGTTCGCAAGCGGGATGGCAATGTCGAAAAGCCGCGCCTTGGATGGGAGCGGCGGAGGCACTTGGCGCGGCGGCTTGTCGAAATCCGGGTCGTCGATGGGGTCTGGCGTTTCGGACCCCATGAAGTACTGCCCCGACATGCGGAACACGTTCTCATTTGTGGCAATGAAGGTCTCGAACCTGATGTCCAGCACCCCCTGCGGCGGCTCCGGGAGCGGCCAGGGCTCGGGTGCCACCTTGGCAGAGGTCATCTGGTTCAACTGCCGGCTCACCTGAAGCGTCGTCGCGCGTTCCGGCTCATCCGCCCAAAGGCCGAACTCGGCCTCCCGCACGACGCCTTTCTCGTCCTGGATCGCGATCTTTTCGTCCGCCGCATAGGTCGGCAGGCTGACCGTCCGGACCAGCAGCGTCGAGACGCTGGCCCGCACATGCAGGTCGGAAGGTTTGCTTTCCACGAGGTACTGTGGGCCACCAGTGCCGCAAGCGGTCAGGCTAAATATGGCAAGGGCCGCAGCCAGTGTCTTGAAGGTCATGTCACCGTCCCATCAGCAGCGAGTTCGGGTTTCTTTGGAGCGTCCGCGCCAAGGTGCGCAAGGCGTCTGCGGCCTCGCTGATATCGCGCAACGTCGACAGGGCATTGGTGATCAGGCGCGAGCTGTCGTCATAGGCACTGAGCACGTTTTCGGTCCGGGCGGCAAGCGTATTGAGCCGCGCCGTGAGCTTGGGCAGTTCCGCCACCGCAATTTCCACCGCGTCAGCCGCGGCGGCGGCCGAGGAAAACACCTTGTTCACGTTCTCGGTCGCCCCACTTTCGCGCAGGCCAGCCGTGATCTTGCGGGCCTCTTCCAGTGTCGCCTCGGTCTTGGCGAGCGTTGCCTTCAGATCCGGGACCAGGGTCTGCAATTCCGCCATCGTGGCATTGATGCCGGGCACAAGCGCGCGCGTTTCCTCGGCCGCCACGATGGTATTCGCCGAGTCGATCAACGATTGCAGCGACGCAAGAAGCTCCTCGACGGGCAGGTTGTTGATCCGCTGGAACACGCCTTCGGCCGTTGCGTTCAGATCGGCGACGTCGGCCTCGACCGTGGGCAGTTGCGGCAGCTTGTCCTCTGTCATCGTGACTTCCGCGGCCTCGGCCTCCGGCAATTCCACGAGGTCGACGACCAACTGGCCTGACAGCAGGCTTGCCGTCGCCAGCCGGACGCGCAGACCCTGGGCGACGTAGTCGCGCAGGAAATTCAGCCCGTCCTCCGGTCCGGCCCCTTCGCCAAGGCCCAGCCGCGCCGGATTGATGGCAAGGGTCGCATGCAGTTGCACGACCTTGCGGCCGCTTTGGTCCGAGGCGATCATGGCGACGTTTTCGACCGCGCCCACCTGCACGCCGCGAAACCGGACGATCGCCCCTTCCGACAGGCCGCCAATGGATCCGTCGAACACGGCCAGCACCTTGAGGCTGTCGAGGCTCGGGTCGTCCAGCAGGCTGGCCCGCGCCGCGGCCTGATTGGCGTAGAGCGGAAAGACCTGCCCCTGTTCCACTGCCTCGCCGCCGGCGACCATCGTGTCAAAGCTGATCCCACCCTGCACCAGCGAGGCGACGGACGAGAAATCCAGCGACACGCCGCCCGGCCCCAGAGAAACCGACACGCCCGAGATGTCCCAGAAGCGCGTATTGGTCGAGAGGTTGCGGTCATGTGGGGCCTCGACGAAACCGCGTATGATGACGCCGTCGCCGGTATCGGTCAGTTCAGGTGCCTCCACCGCCCCCACGGGGATGCCGCGATAGAGGATCGGCGCGCCGGCCACGATCGAATTTCCATCGCGCGCGGACAGCTGTATCGCCGTGCCCTTGCGCGTCGGATCGGCCAATGGCGCGCGTGCCAGCCCCGTAAAGGCAGTCTGCGCGGTTCCGGCCTCGGAATCCCAGCTGCCCTCGATGTAGACGCCCGACAGCACGGTGTTCAGACCGCTGATGCCCTGCGCGGACACTTCGGGCCGGACGACCCAGAAACGCGCATCCTCGTCCATGTAAGGCGCAAGCTTGCGATCCACCCGCACCGCGACGATGACCTCGGACAGGTCGTCGGAAAAGCTGACTGTTTCGACGAGCCCTACAGAAACCTCGCGGTATTTCAGCTCGGTCTTCTCTGCGGCCACGCCAGAGGCGCTTGGAAAGGCGATCTCGATCAGCACGCCCCTTTCAGCGTAGCTTTGCCAGGCGATGCCCAGCGACACCGCAAGTGCAAGGATCGGTACCAGCCAGACAGGCGACAGCCGCGACATCGGCCCGCGCCGAGCCGGGCGCACGATAGGGTCTGCCGGGGAAGGTTCGGTCATCGGTCCTCCTCGTCTGCGTCCCAGATCAGCCTCGGGTCGAGGCTTTGCGCAGACAACATCGTAAAGGCTACCGAAAGCGCGAAACTGACTGCCGCAATCCCAGGGTTAACGTTAGCGACCGAACCCAGATGGACAAGGGCAGAGAGGATCGCAACCACGAAAACATCGATCATGGACCAGCGGCCGATGAATTCGACCACTTCGAAAAGCATGTGCCGATGATGGACCGACATCCGCGAGCGGCGTCCCAGGCTCATGGCCAAGTAGCCGATGGCAAGGAATTTTCCGATCGGGATCAGGATGCTGGCGACGAAGACGATGGCGGCCACCGCATAGGCGCCGTGGTGGAAAAGCTCGATCGCGCCGCCGACAATCGTGCTTTCCGAGCTTTCGAGCAGCGTGTTTGTCCTCAGCATAGGGTAGATGTTGGCGGGGATGTAGACAAGGATCCCCGCTGCAAGCCAGGCCCAGACGCCCTGCAGGGACTGGCGCCCGTCCGGGTCCAGTCCCGAGCCGCAGCGGCCACAGCTCTCCGTTCCCGGGGGATAGACCCGGCCACAATGGCTGCAGGCGACCAGGCCCGCGTGTTGCGCCGAGATCAGCGCCGCGTCGTTTCCAGGGATTTCCATATTGTATACCGGCACATCGTGTTGTCCTGAAGGACGTTGACGACAACGAGAACTGCAAAAGCCCAGAACGCGGGACCAAGGCTGACCGTGGCCAGCCCGGCGACCTTGACCAGCGCCACGGCGACACCAAGAACAAATATCTCTGCCATCGACCAGGGGCGCAAGCGTTCGGCCAGCCTGAAGGCATGTGCTGCGAACCGGTAGGGCTGCCGCTTCTGGACCAGGGGGAGGAGGGTGTAGATGATCGCGACCAGGCGGGCGGTCGGAATCAGGATGATGAGAAAGGCCACGGCAATGGCGAGCGGCGCCATGATCCCCTGCGAAAAAGCCATTGCGGCGTCCAGCACGGAAGCGCGGTTGTGCAGGCCCGCCGCCTGCAATTCGATGAACGGAAAGAAGACTGCGCCGGTCATCAGGATGGTCGACGTCACTGCCAAGGCAAGAACATTGCGCACTGCGTTCTCTCGGGGAGCGGCCAGAACCCGACCGCAACGCCGGCAGCATGCGGCATGATTTGTCGGAACACTCGGCTCGACATGCAAGGTGTCGCAAGTCGGACAGGCGATGAGCGGTTTGCCGGCGAAATCGGCTGGCAGTTCTGTTGTCACGCACCTTCCTCCTTTGCCTCGCGTTGGGCAGGGACGATGATCGGCCCCGCCTGATTGGTCCGCGTCGAGTGTTAGTGCATGGTAGGTCGTTGGTCCATCGGGGCGATGGTTTTCACGGCTGACGGGCATTGGCCTGACAGGTTGATTGCGCCAGCAAACTTCAAGCCCCTTGCGCGTCTTTAACGTTGACAGCAGGGGCATCGGGAAGCGCGCGGTCTTCTACCGCGCTTACCCGACCGCCTGAACCATCATTGCGACATCGTGGAAATCGGCAACAAGAGCAGCCGCTCCAAGGCCCGCTTGTATCGAGACCGCCGCTGGCCCGATGCGGCTGCGCTGTGTGGAGGCCACACCGCATAAGGCCAGTTTCCGTGGCGCCGGAAGGGGGCATCTTTGGACGCCGATAAGGGGACCATAGTCTGTGCCGATTGACACGCAGTCCTTGGTCCTGCCTTGGGATATCGTCTCGCACCGTCTGCTCTCATTCCATTAGCGCCTGTTTGCGGTGCGGCTGGCAAACTCCATCAGGCGTTTGAACTTCGGACAGTCCATGTGGGTCTCGGCCGGGCAATCGGCGACATGGCGCAAGGCATCCCTCAGCCGTGTCAGCCCCTTGATCTGCTGATCGAGCATGTCTGCGCGCTGGTGCAGCTCGGGGCGTGGCAATTGCGGAGACCCATCCCCGGCGAACATCCCCTTGATGTCGTCAAGCGAGAACCCGGCCAGTTTCCCCAACGAGATCAAAGCGAGTTGCGTCAGCACCGGGGTATCGAACTGCCGACGCAGCCCGTGCCGGCCGACCGATTGGATCAGGCCGATTTCCTCGTAGTACCGAAGCGTCGAGGGCGGGATGCCGCTGTGTCTGGACACCGCGCCGATGTCGAGAAGATTCATGGTTGACCTCAAGTTGACTTGAAGTGGCAGGGTAGCTGTCCACTGGCACTCAAGGCAAGAGGACCCCCGCCATGAACACCGCATTGCAGAACCGCACCGCCATACCTGTCTTGATCGCATTGGCAGGGGCGACCCTATCCGCATCGCTTGGGATCAGCGTTGCCTCGGTCCTGTTGCCCACGTTGACCCGCAGCTTTGCCGTGTCGGTGACCGAGGTACAGTGGGTCGTTTTGGCCTATCTCGTCTCGGTGACCATCGCCATCGTCTCGGCCGGTCGCATTGGCGACCTCTTCGGTCATCGCCGCGTGCTGATCGGCGGGCTCATTCTTTTCGCTGTCGCCTCGGTCATTTGCGCAACCGCACCGGGTCTTGGTGTTCTGGTTGCGGGGCGCGCCGCGCAGGGACTGGGTGGGGCGATCCTGATCGCGCTGCCGATGTCCCTGGCCCGTGACCTGGTTCCGGAAGGGCGGCTTGGCATGTCGATGGGCCTTCTTGGGACCACATCTGCCTTTGGAACGGCGCTCGGGCCGTCGCTGGGTGGTTTGCTCCTGGCCTGGAGCGACTGGCGCCAGGCCTTCTGGCTGCTCGCCGGGTTTGCCTGTGCGGCGCTGGTCCTGGTTGCCTGGTCGATCAAGTCAGACCACCGGCGAAATGCGGTTTCCGTCCGCGATCTGGATCTGCCGGGAACGCTTGTGCTGGTAGTGGCCCTTGCGGCATATGCCCTCGCGACGAGCGGGGGTTTTGCCGGCGTACCGGTGTCGCCACCTGTGCTGATGTCCGGTGCACTGATCGCGATTCTTCTGTTTGTTTTCTTGGAATGCCGCGTGGCGGCGCCGCTTGTGCCGATGGGCCTGTTGCGGGACCGGGCCGTGGGCATCGGTTTTGCCATGAACCTCGCCATAGGCACGGTCATGATGTCCACCCTGGTGGTCGGCCCATTCTTCCTGGCCTTTTCATTGGGGCTGAGCGAAGCGCAAGTCGGTCTTGTTCTCGCAGTGGGGCCTGCGGTCGCCGCGGTGTCCGGGATCCCGGCGGGCTGGTTGACCGACCGACTGGGCGCAGGCCGGGTGATGGTCCTGGGGCTGGGTCAGATCATCATTGGACTGCTTTGCCTGGCCTACCTGCCGCGTCTCTTCGGGGTCGGGGGATATGTCGCCGCGCTGATGGCCTTGACCCCGGCATTCCAGATGTTCCTTGCGGCAAACAACACTGCGGTCATGTCTGGTGCCGCGCAGGCGCAACGCGGTCGGCTGTCCGGGCTTCTGGGGCTTTCCCGAAACCTTGGGCTGATGACCGGCGCATCCGCGATGTCGACCGTCTTTGTCATCTTCCTGGGCACCGGGGATGCCACGCAAGCGACGGCCGAGGAGGTCGGAAGGGCCTTTTCGATGACCTTCGCGGGCACCGCGGTGCTGGCCTTGGTCACATTGGCCCTGGCCCTGTGGAGCCCGGCCAGTGGTCGATACAGGACACTGTCACTCCGGCGGAGTGGCTGAGCCGATCTGGCCTCTCCGAAGCGGTCTTTCGCAAGAGGGACCGCATGTCCTGCAGCGAAGTGCGGATGGGTGGGGCTGGCGATCGCGTGACAGATCCTGCGGCGGCTGTGGTCAGGCACCAAAAAACATGGGAGTTTCCCCGATTTCAAAGGCTTGGTGACAACAACTTGCCTGCGGCAACCTGCGGAATCTGGTTGAAACGGGTATGGATTATTCTGTTCTTCAGCTTGCCGCGCTGGCGGCCTCGGCGCTTGTGATCGGGGGGCTCATGGGGGCGACCTCGGTCGGGGGTGTGCTGCTTGTTCCGATGATTGCCCTGATCTGCGAGGTTCCGATTGCGCAGGCGATCCCTGTGGGCATGACGGTCGCTCTCTGCTCGGGCCTTGCGGGGTCCTGTGTCTTTGCCCGACATGGCCGGGTCGACAGGCGGGCGGCGCTGGCGTCTTTCGTGCCAGCGGGGATGGGGGCCATGATCGGGGCGGTCCTGCTGCCCGTCGTGCCGCCCGGGGTCATCACATGTGGCATGGTGACGGTCTGTGCGCTGGGTTTCGTCGGCAGTCTCCGGAACCGGGATGCCGGACCAACCCGGTCCGACGGCATGTCCGTCTCGGCGTTTGGCGCGCTGTTCGGCATGGTGGGTCTGGGCTCTTCCCTGTCGGGAACAAGCGGCCCGCTGCTGTTGGTTCCACCGCTGCTCTGGCTGGGGAAGGATCCGCGCGAAGTGACCGGTATGGCGCAGGTGATCCAGCTGCCGGTGACTGGCTGTGCCTGTATCGGCTTTGCGGTCCTGAACGTGATCGACGTGCAGCTTGTGGCACTGCTTGTCTTGCCGGTTGTGGTCGGCGTCATCGCCGGGGCCCGTTGGGCGCAGGCCCTGGCGCCGGGGCGGTTGCAGCCTCTGTTGTCTATGGTTCTCTTGCTGGCCGGCTTGCTCACCGTCCTGCGTTGAGCGGGAAATCAGGCCCAGAGCCAGACACCCAGCGCAGCAACCGCCAGCAGCCAGATCGACAGGCCGGCCATCAGGGCAAAGGCCCCGCCGCTGGCGCGCAGCAGTTTGCGGGGCGCACTGCCTAGGCCCAAGGCGGCGACGGCGGTGACCAACAGCGCGCCGGACAACGTCCTGCTGCCGTCCATGACAGCGGCGGGCAGGGCGACCACCTGGTTGAGCATCATCAGGACGACGAAGGCGACAACGAACCAGGGCAGGCGGAAACCGCCACGTGCCTGTCCTGTCCCGGTCGTCACCAGCAAGAGCAGGACCGGCAGCATCGCGACCCGTGTCATCTTGGCCAGCGTGGCGGTCTCTCCGGTGGTTTCCGACACGGAGAACCCGGCCCCGATCACTTGCGCGACATCGTGGATGGAGGCGCCCAGGATGATGCCCTCTTGCAAAAAGTCGAACCCGGCCAGCCCGAGGAGAACCGGGTAGAAGATCATCGCAACCGTCGACAGGGCTGTCGCGGTCATGATGACCAGCAGGGTGTGATCATCCTTGCCTTGGAACCCACGGGTGACAGAGGCCAGCGCCAGAGCCGCCGAGGCGCCACAGATGGCAACGGCTCCGGAAGCGATCAGAGAGGCAGGCCCGGACCAGCCCATCGCCCGTCCGATGGCCAGTCCCAGCAGGATCGTGCTTGCGCTGCCCAGGAGGATGAGCAGGAAGACCGCGGGGCCGAGGTCAAACAACTGCTCGAACGAGATACGCAGCCCCATCAGGGCGACCCCCAGTTTCAGCCCGGTCGAGGCCACCAGCCGGATCCCGGTTGCGGTGCGTTCATCTTCGGCCAGGAAGGACATGGCCATGCCCAGCAACAGCGCAAACAGCATGACCGGCGCGTCATAGCGTGCGGCGATGGCAAAGGCGGCGATGCTGATGACCACGGCCACCGCGACGCCGGGCAGGTGCTCTTCGGCGCGGGCGCGGAGGATCGACAGCGGCGGCGAGACGCGCGTTAGGTTCATTCTTCCAGGCTTTCGAGGTTGTGGATGATGATCTCGCTGCGCGTTATCTCGAGAACGCCGGCGGATTTCAACTTGTCCAGCGATTGCGTGACCCATTGTCGGGTGGCGCCCACGATGGCGGCGATCTGTTCATAGGTCAGGGTGCGGTCCACGACGATGGTCTGGCCTTCCTCGCGCCCATGGGCATCGGCGAGGATGACAAGCAGCTGGCGCAGCCTCTCGGACACGGTGCGCGTGCCCAGCATCTGGATCAGTGCGGAATAGCTCTTGCCCTTGGCCACCAGCCCGTCGATCACGGCGATCGCCACTTCGGGCACTTCCCGGACCAGGTGGTGCAGGCTGGTGCCGGAGAGGAACAGCAACTGGCAGTCCTCCAGCGCATCCGCTGACCAGACGTGTCGGCCGCGGCCAAAGACCTCTGGCCCGCCGACGAAATGGCCCGGGCTCCAGTAGGCGAGCGTGATCTCGCGCCCCGAAGGGCCGGTGTAGAAGGTCCGCACGCGGCCTTCCTCGATCACCCAGACGCCGGTATGGGCCGCGCCCTGGTGAAAAATGCCTTCTCCCTTGGCAAAGCTGCAGCGCGTGCCAAGCTTGCGGACTTTCTTGCGCTGATCCGGGGACAGGCTGGCGAGGAAACCGGCGCCCTCGTTGAGTTCGAGGAAATACTCCGACAGGTAGATCGCGCCGGGGCCGGTGTTGTCGATGTCGGTCTCTTCGCTCATGGGCGCGGCACCGAGGCAAGGTAGGCGGCGATGGCCGCGATCTCGCCGTCGTCGGCAGGCATCATCGGCCCGTGAGGAAGGCACCCCAGGTGCGTTCCGCGCGTGCCATCGCGGAAGTCCCGCATCTGCTTGGCCAGGTAAGCCGCATGCTGCGCGGTAAGGTGTGGCACGCCCAGATACGAGGTTTCGGCGTCATGGCAGGTGCCACAGTTCCGTGCCTTGTAGAGGGTGCGGCCCTCGGCATTCCCCTGGGGTGCCGGGGCGGGTGGATCCTGGGTCGAGAACCATTCGACCACCACCGCGATCTCCTCGGGTTTCAGCTCGGTCACGATGCTGCTCATCTGCCCCCCGTCGTTGTGGCGATCACCCGACAGGAAGGCGCGGACCTGGTTTTCGATGTAGATCGGCTCTTGTCCCGCGAGGTTGGGAAAGCGGGCATTGGCCGACACCCCGAACAGCCCGTGGCAGAGCGCGCAGCGTTCGTAGGGCGGAAAGGCCTCGGCGTCGAAATCGGCGCTGGCCGGTGCCGCCATTGCCAGCGCAATGGCGATGAACGCGGGTTTAGGACCCATGCCGCAACCGTGTGACCGGAACCTGCACCGGCAGGGTTTCCCCGTTCGCAAACGTCAGGGTGAGCAGGACCGTGTCGCCCTCTGCCTGCTTCGCGGCAGGATGCATCAGCATGACGTGCAGCCCGCCGGGGGTGAAGACGATGCTTTGGCCGGGGGCAATGTCGATGGCATCCACCGACGACATCGTCGCCACGTCCCCCATCTCCTCGGAGCGGTGCAGATGCGCCATCGCGTATCCCTCGGCCCGGACGCCGATCAGGCGGCGCGTTTCCGGGCTGTCGTTGGTCAGGTTGAAATAGGCGGCATGGGCCATGACGCCCGGCGGGGCCATCGGCACAAAAGCGTCCGAAACGGTCAGGCCGCCGGCGGAGGCGGCGAGAGGCATCATCAGCGAGAGGGCAAGGACAGCAAGGCGTTTCATTGGTTGAGGCTCCTGCGGTAGGCGATCTGCAGACGGGCAAGGAATTCGGCGGTGGCGCCGGGGTCAAACGGCGGCTGCAGCTTGGCCCGCAGAGTCCCGTCCGGGGCGATCACCGAGACCGCGGAACTGTGCTGCACCTCGTAATAGCCCAAGGCATCCGGTTTCATCAGGCGATAGAAACTGTCCGTCGCCTCGATCAGGGTGTCGATCTGGTCGCGCGTGCCGGTGAAGCCCCGAAAATCCGGGTGAAAATAGCGCGCGTAGTCACTGACCGTCCCGGAATCTCGCGCCGGATCGACCGAGACAAAGACCACCTGCGGGACATTGTCCGGCCGCACCCGCATCGAGGTCTCGGAGACCGCGGCCTCGAGGTTGCCCAGGGTGAAGGGGCAGACATCGGGGCAGGAGAGAAAGCCGAACATCACCAGAGTCCAGTGTCCGTTTAGGGCGTCCTTGTCCAAGGTCTCGCCCAGATCGTTTTCCAGGTGAAAGGCGGGCAGGGCCACGGGCTCGTCCAGTTCGACGCCCTGGACCTGGGCCATCAGCGGCGCGGCAATGAGCGACAGGAGAATGGCAAGGCGTCTCATGCGTTCTGGCTTTCGAAGGATTTGCGGCTTTCGGCCTTGATCGTGGCCAGGCAGTGCTGGCGCGCCTGCATGTAGGCCGGTTCGGTGGCCATGTCGGTCGAGCGTGGGCGGGGCAGGTCGATGCGCACGTCCTCGATGATGCGCCCAGGGGCCGCGCTCATGATCAGGACGCGGTCGGCCAGGAACACCGCTTCGTCGACGTCATGGGTGACAAAGACAACCGTCGTGCCGAACTTGCGCCAGATATCCAGCAGGCTTTCCTGCATCATCAGGCGTGTTTGCGCATCGAGCGCGCCAAAAGGTTCGTCCATCAGCAGGACAGACGGGTAATTCGCCAGCGCCCGCGCGATGCCGACCCGTTGCTGCATCCCGCCCGACAGT
>NZ_JARAMO010000332.1:0-41087 GCF_028807275.1 Mameliella sp. AT18 | reverse complement strand
TCCTCAAGGCCTGCGTGGCCTGAACGCAAACTCACCTGCGCGCGCGGCCAGCGCGCTCCGCTGGATCAGGGGAAACAGGGCGCCAGCATCAAACCGGCGGTTTCCGCCTCGCCCAGCATCAGGTTGGCGTTCTGCAACGCCTGCCCCGAACTGCCCTTGCACAGGTTGTCCAGCGCGGCCACGACAATAGCCCTCCCCGGACGCCGGTCGCCGCTGACCCCGAGATGGCAAAAGTTCGAACCGCGCACATGGTGGGTCGAAGGGGTCTCGCCAAAGGGCAGCACCTCGACAAAGGGTTCATCCGCGTAGGCCGTGGTCAACGCGGCATGGATCGCCTGCGGATCGCCTTTCAGGTAGGCGGTCGCCAGGATGCCCCGGTTGAACGGGCCAAGGTGCGGGGTGAACTGGATCTCGACCGGGCGCCCCGCCAGGGCGCTGAACTCCTGGTCGAACTCGCCCAGGTGACGATGCGTCCCGCCGACCGCATAGGCATTTGAGCCCTCCGACAGCTCCGCGTGCAGCAGGTTTTCCTTCAGCGACCGACCTGCGCCGCTGACGCCGCATTGCAGGTCCAGGATGATCTCGTCGAGGTCGATCAATCCGCCCGAGATCAGTGGCCGCAGGATGTATTGCCCGGTTGCCGCGTTGCAGCCCGTGCCCGCCACCAGCCGCGCGCCCTTGATCTGGTCGCGGTAGAACTCCGTCAGGCCATAGACCGCCTCGGCCTGCGTCTCCACGGCCACATGCGCATTGCCGTACCATTTTTGGTAATCCGCCGGATCGCGCAGCCGGAAGTCCGCCGAGAGGTCGACGATCTTCACCGATTTCGGCAATTGCGAGATCACCTCCTGGCTGGTCTTGTGCGGCAGGGCGCAGAAACAGAGGTCGATCCCGGCAAAGTCGATCTGCTCCCAGGTCACGAGATCCGGCAGGTCCAGGTGGCGCAGGTGCGGAAAGACCTGGGCAAGGCTTTGGCCGGCCTTGGAATTGGCAGCCAGTGCCTTGATCTCGAACGAGGGGTGGGTGGCGAGCAGCCGGATCAGCTCGGCCCCGGTGTAGCCGGAGGCACCGATGATGGCGATGGAATGGGTCATGTCAGGTCACCTGCAGATTGGGGCGCACGGGTCGCACCGCGCGAAATGCGGGAAATAAAGGAGAAAGGCGCCGCCGAAGGGGACGGCTGGCGGGTCATCGTCGCAGGCGCAGGGCGTGAAAGGCGGTCATGACAGGGCTCCTCTGATCAAAGGCTATAGCCGCCCCCTCCCCTGTAATCAATGGAGAAAACCGGCGCTTGCACGGTTGATCCCCGGCACGGTCGCCGCCAATATGCCGACATGGCACAAGTGGCAGGTGACAGACCCGTACCGCTCTGGCGGTTGTTCTGGCGAATGGGCGGATGGCTCACGCTGATCTTCGTGCTGATCCTCTCGATCCTGACCTTCATCAGCCACATCTCGTTGAACCTGGCGCATCGCTTTGACGCCGAGGGGCGCGAGACCGCCGCCGACCTTCTGGACAAGTACCAGCGCGTCACCACCGACAGCGACGGCGATCGCGAAGTCACCTATTACTTCCAGCTCCGCTTCGAGACCAACAAGGGTGAGACGATCAACCTAACCCGCTCGGTCGGTTCCAGCCTCTATCGCAACAGTGACATCGGCGACCGCGTGCCGATCTGGTATCTTGAAAGCGCTCCCGACACGACCGAGCTGCGCCGAGGTGAAAATCGGACTGCCTCGGTCATCACGCGCTGGATTGCGCTGATCTTTGGCGTCGCGGCCCTGCTGGCCATGTGGTTTCCCGGACGAAAGGCCGTGGCCGCCGTGCGCGCCAGGCGCTACGGCACGCGCGAGACCGCGCGGGTGACGGGCACCAAGCGCACCAATTACCGCGTCAACAACCGCTATCGCTATCGACTGACCTGGGAAGAGCAAAACGGGCGCCACGGTGAAAGCCTGGCGTACAAGGAACACCAGTTGAGCCCCTACCAGCCTGGCCAGGAAATCACCGTCTACCAGGGGATCAAGCGCGCCTGGTGGTCCGGCGACGTGGGCGAACGGCCCGGCACGTCAGAATAACCCCGGACCGACCTGCGCCACCATTCAGGCCGCGTCGAAAGAAATCTTGCGGCGCAGGAACTGTGTTGCGTTCTGCGAGACCTTCAGCGGATTGCCGGTGGTCAGGAACCCGCTTTCCCTGCCCGGGCCCATCATGTCCGGATGCCGCTCCAGGTAGTCCGACAGCGATTCCGCCACGAGATTGGCCTGCGAATAGACCGACACATCCGGTCCCAGCGCCTCCTGGAAGATGTCCTGCATCAGCGGATAATGCGTGCAGCCCAGGATCGCCGCCTCCGGGGCCGGCATCTTTCGTTTCAGCGCATCGACATGGCTGTGCACCAGCGCCTCGGCCAGGATCATGTCGCCTTCCTCTATGGCATCGACAAGACCGCCGCAGGCCTGCGCCTCGACATCGACGCCGATGGCGCGGAAGGCCAGTTCGCGCTGAAAGGCCCGGCTGCGCACGGTCGCCGGCGTGGCAAAAAGCGCGACGTGTTTAACGGCCACTTCGCGCGGGGGGGAATTGTCGCCCCACTGGCGTTCGGTCAGCGCCTCGATCAGCGGGACAAAGACGCCCAGAACGCGCTTGTCGCGGGGAATCCAGCTTTCCTGCATCCGGCGCAGCGCCGCCGCAGAGGCGGTGTTGCAGGCCAGGATCACCAGGTCACAGCCCGCGTCCCACAACCGTTCCGTTGCCGCGCAGGTCAGGTTGTAGACATCGTCGGCATCGCGCACACCATAGGGCGCGTGCTTGTTGTCACCGAAATAGACAAAGGGCACATCCGGCAGGCGTTTCGATACCGCATCCAGCACCGTCAGCCCACCGAGGCCGCTGTCGAAGATCCCTACCGCCATGCTCTCGCGCTCCCGCCTGCCCTGCGGCGCGTCTTGTCAGTGGCGCGCCTTCGGCTTTTCCTTGTGTTTCTCTTCGAACTCGAACCCGTAGTCGTAGGACGCCAGGGGAGTCGGAGACAGCTCATAAGTGGCTTTGCGGAGGAAATCCATCATCGCGCGCGCATCCTTGGCCCTTGCGTCGATTTCCGCCCTCGGGATCGCCTCCCCGATGGCGACGCGCACGGGCGTGTCCACGCGTTTGCGGAACTCCTTGATCAACAGCCCCATGCGCAACGTCGTGTGCAGGTGGCTGGCCAGCTGGAACAGGCGCGAGGTGTGGCCGTCGAAATAGATCGGCACCACGGTCGCGTTGGACTTGGCGATCATCCGGGCCGTAAAGGTCCGCCAGCCCGGGTCCATCGGGCGGCCAAAGGGCTTGCCCGCCGTGGCCACGGTGCCGCCGGGAAAGATGCCGATGCATCCGCCACTCGCGAGATAGTCCAACGCCTCTTTCCGGGTCGCCAGGTTCTGCTGCACCGCTTCTTTCGTCTCTTCGAAACTGACGGGCAGCACGATCCGGTCCAGTTCTTCGGCCTTGCGAAAGATCTTGTGCGCCAGAATACGGAAATCGCCCCGCACGACGGACAGGATATGGCCCAGCATCAACCCGTCGAGAATGCCGTAGGGATGGTTGGCGATGACGATCAGCGGCCCGTCCTTGGGCAGGTTGTCCAGGCTGCCGCCGACCACCTCAAGGCCCAGGCCATAGCGTTCGACCATGACCTGCCAGAAATCCCGCCCCTGCGCGACCTCATGTTCATAGCCTTCGGCCCGTCGGATCAGACCGATCCGGCCCGTGGCATTTTCCATCAGCCGGATCATGGCACGCCCGCCCCGGGTACTGGCCGAATAGCTGTACGAGATGTCACGGGCGATCTGACGCCGGTTCGGCATCGGCAACGGGTCCTTCTTGGTGTCGTGCGCCATTTTACTGTCGTTCGACCCTTGTGACCAGAATATGTGACATTCCGATGAAGCTTTCGTGACCCGGCGCGGGCGTCTTTTCCCTTACTCCGCCGCCTCCTTCAAGGGGCTTCCGCCTTGCCGAAGGACCGAAATCAGCTCTTCGCGCCGCTTGGCGGCCTTGGCCTCGTTGCCAGCCTTGACCGGACCGAAACCGCGGATTTGCAGAGGCAATTCGGCCAGGGCAACCAGCGCATCCATTGTTTCAGGGCGTGCCTTGGGCAGCCACTCGGCCATGTCGGCCTCGTACTGCTTGATCAACGCGCGTTCCATGCGGCGTTCTTCGCTGCGGCCAAAGATGTCCAGCGGCGTGCCACGCAGGCCCTTCAAGCGGGCCAGCAGGCGGAACCAGCGCAGCATCCCCTCGCCAAAGGTCTTTTTCACCGGGCGGCCGTCGGCACCGGTTTTCGACAGGATCGGCGGCGCAAGGTGAAAGGTCATCTTGAAGTCGCCGCCGAAGGTGCCCGCAGCCTTGTCGCGGGTCTCCAGCAGCAGGCGGGCAACCTCGTATTCGTCCTTGTAGGCAAGCAGCTTGTGATACCCCTTGGCGACGGCCTCTTTCAGGCGCTTGTCCTCGATGGGATCAACCAGCTTGCGATAGCGTTTCGCCAGCCCCTTGCCCTGGTATTCCACCAGGTGGTCGGCGCGGAAGGCAATCTTTTCCTCGAGGCTTTTGGGTTTCGCCACCACCTTGGGCGTCAGCAGATCCCGCGCCTCTTGCGGGTACAGCACCGCCCAGCGGCCGATCTCGAAGGCGCGCAGGTTCTTGTCCACCGCGGCACCGTTCAGCTCCACAGCCTCGGCGATGGCGTCATGACCCAGCGGGATCAGCCCCTGCTGCCAGGCGGCGCCCAGGATCATCATGTTGGAAAAGATCGAGTCACCCAGCGTTGCGCGGGCCAGCTCCGAGGCATCGAAAAAGGCCACCCGGTCCTGAAGCCGCGCCTCGAGCGCGAGCCGCAACTGGTCGGTGGGCAGGGTGAATTCCGTATCGCGGGTGAAGTCCCCGGTGATGATTTCATGGCTGTTGACCACGGCGCCGGTCTGGCCGGTGCGGGTCAGGCCAAGCGTCTTGGACCCGGCAGAGACAACGAGGTCACCACCGATCAGCGCATGAGCCTCGCCGGTGGCGACGCGTACAGCGCTGATGTCTTCGGGGGATTCGGCCAGCCGCAGGTGGATATGGACGGCCCCGCCCTTCTGCGCGAGGCCCGCCATCTCCATCATGGCCGCGCCCTTGCCGTCGATCTGCGCCGCTTGCGCCAGCACCGCGCCGATGGTCACCACACCGGTGCCGCCGACGCCGGTGATGACGATGTTATGCGTGCCGTCGATCCCGGGCATCTGCGGCGCGGGCATGTCGGGCAGGTGCAGTTCCGTGGTTGCGGATTTTTTCACCTGCGCGCCTTCGAGGGTCACGAAGGAGGGACAGAACCCTTTGAGGCAAGAAAAGTCCTTGTTGCAGGCGCTCTGGTCGATCTCGCGCTTGCGGCCCAGTTCGGTTTCCTTGGGCGTGATAGCGACACAGTTTGACTGTACCCCGCAATCGCCGCAACCCTCGCAGACATCGGTATTGATAAAGACGCGCTGATCGGGATCGGGGAAATTGCCGCGTTTGCGGCGGCGACGTTTCTCGGCGGCGCAGGTCTGGACATAGATGATGGCGGAAACGCCCTCTGTCTGGGCCATGCGCTTCTGCACGGTCTCCAGCTCGGCGCGTTCAAAGGTCTGCACGCCGTCCGGGAAGGAGGCAGGGTTCACCTCTTCCTTTTCATCGTAGACCACGGCGACGGCTTCGACACCCATCGCCTTGACCTCGGCGGCGATGCGCTGCGGCGTCAGCCCGCCCTCGTTCTTTTGCCCGCCGGTCATGGCGACCGCGTCGTTGAACAGGATCTTGTAGGTGATGTTTGTGCCTGCCGCCAAAGCGGCGCGGATCGCCTGCACGCCCGAGTGATTGTAGGTGCCGTCACCGAGGTTCTGGAACACATGGCCGCGTTTCGAAAACGGCGCTTCGCCGATCCAGTTCGCGCCCTCTGCCCCCATGTGGGTAAAGCCCAGCGTCTCGCGGTCCATCCACTGTACCATGTAGTGACAGCCGATGCCGGCATAGGCGCGGCTGCCCTCGGGCACCTTGGTCGATGAATTGTGCGGGCAACCGGCGCAGAAATAGGGGAGACGGGCGGCGATCTCGGGCAGGTTGTCGGCGCGTGCCGCTTCTTCGATCTGCGTCAACCCGGCCTTGATCCGGTCGGTGCCCCGGCCTTCCTCGACGAAAATTTCGCCCAGCTTGCGCGCGATCCATGTCGGGTCCAGCGCGCCACGGGTCGGGAACAGCTCATCGCGGTGCATGCCGCCTGCCCCGCCCTTGTACCAGCCATAGACGCGGCGGCCCTGGCGGTTGTCGAACAGCGCCTCCTTGATCTGCACCTCGATCAGCTTGCGCTTTTCCTCGATGACCACAATCAGGTCGAGCCCCTCGGCCCAGTCGTAGAACCCCTGCATGTCCAGCGGAAAGACCTGCCCGACCTTGTAGGTCGTGATCCCCAGGCGTTCGGCCTCACCCTCGTCGATGCCCAGCAGCGACATGGCGTGCTGCAGGTCGAGCCAGTTCTTGCCCGCCGCCACCAGACCGATCTTGGCCCCCGGCTTGCCCCAGACGCGCTTGTCCATGCCATTGGCGCGCGAGAACGCCTCGGCAGCAAATCGCTTGTAGTCGATCATCCGCGCCTCTTGCGCGTGCGGCGTGTCCTGAAGGCGGATGTTCAACCCGCCCTCGGGCATGTCGAAGTCAGGCGTGACCAGTTGCACCCGGTCGGGGCGACCATCGACCACGGCTGTCGCCTCGATCGTGTCCTTCATCGTCTTCAGACCGACCCAGAGGCCGGAAAAGCGCGACAGCGCATAGCCATACAGGCCGTAGTCCAGGATTTCCTGCACGCCGGCGGGCGACACGACCGGCATGTAGGCATCCACCAGCGCCCATTCGGACTGGTGCAGCACGGTCGAGGATTCGCCGGTGTGGTCGTCACCCATCGCCATCAGCACGCCGCCATGTTTCGATGTGCCCGCCATGTTGGCGTGGCGCATGGCATCGCCAGACCGGTCGACGCCCGGCCCCTTGCCGTACCAGAGGCCAAAGACCCCGTCGAATTTGCCCTCGCCGCGCAGCTCCGCCTGTTGACTGCCCCAGAGCGCGGTGGCGGCCAGGTCCTCGTTCAGCCCTTCCTCGAATTTCACATCGGCGGCGCGCAGGTATTTCTCGGCCCGGCGCATCTGCATGTCGACCGCGCCCAGCGGGGACCCCCGGTAGCCCGTGACATAACCCGCGGTGTTCAATCCGGCGGCCCGGTCGCGGGCCTTCTGGGTCAGCATCAACCGGACAAGGGCCTGGGTCCCGTTCAGCAGGACCTTGTCCTTGTCCAGGTCGAACCGGTCGTTCAGCGTAATCTGGTGCTTGCTCATCGCGCGCCTCCTAACGCAGAAGATATGTGCATTCAGGGTAAAATATAGGTCAGACTGTATGACCCGAACAGGGAAAATATTGCGAAAATGACGTGTTAGTCCTGTAAAGCCCTTAACAAACGCATTCTGTCGTATAATGAGACAGACAAACAAGACTGTGGCGATATGGATTGGGATAAGCTCAGAATATTTCACGCGGTTGCTGACGCAGGCAGCCTCACGCACGCGGGCGATACGCTTCACCTGTCACAATCGGCGGTGTCGCGGCAGATCCGTGCGCTCGAGGAATCACTGAACACCACCCTGTTCCACCGTCACGCCCGTGGTCTGATCCTGACCGAACAGGGCGAACTTCTGTTCGACGCGACCTCGTCGATGATCAAGCGGATCGACGCCGCCACCGCCCGCATCCGAGACAGCGAGGAAGAGGTCTTTGGCAAGCTGCGCGTGACCACGACGCATGGCTTTGGCGCCCTCTGGCTGGCACCGCGCCTTTTCAAGCTCTACGAGAAATACCCCGAGCTGAACATCGACCTGATGCTCGAGGAACGCGTGCTGGATCTTCCCATGCGCGAGGCCGACGTGGCCATCCGCATGAAGGAACCCAGCCAGGCCGACCTGATCCGCAAACGGCTGATGAGCATTCGGATGCGTCTTTACGCGTCGCCGCAGTACCTTGCGGCTCATGGCGAGCCCAAGGCCCTGGAGGACATGCAGGGGCATCGGCTGATCTGCCAGAATCCGAATTCGGCGCAGGTTGCTTCGGGCAAGGCACTGGTCCAGGAGCTGCTGACCTACGATTTGCCGGCCACACTGACCGTGAACAACTATTTCGGCGTATTGCAGGCCGTGATCTCAAACCTCGGAATCGGCGTCTTGCCCGATTACATCATCGAGGATTTCCCGAATGTCGTACGCGTCCTGCCGGAGGTCGAGTCGGTCGAAGTGCCGGTGTTCCTCGCCTACCCGGAAGAGTTGAGACAATCCAAGCGCGTAGCCGCGTTCCGCGACTTCGTGCAGGAAGAGATCATGGCCCACCGCCGCCAGGTTCGCGCGATGGGAGACGACTGAACTCTCGCCAAACGGGCATAAATCACTGTGGTATGCGCATCACGCATAGCGGCAATGCTGCGCCTGCGACGTAAAATGGCTTGATCGAGTCAGTTCCGATGACATATTCGGCATGTGAACGATGAAACGCTCATTCGCGGTTCATCTTCATACCTCCCTGTTGGACTTCGGCCGAGCTTTGAGCTCGGCCTTTTTTTTGGCCCGACGGACAACGCCTGATTTCCCGCTATATCGTGTGGCGCCTGACACGACACTCGCTTGATCTGGGCCACATACCAACAGTTGACCATACGTCAATTACCGAAAGACCATGAGATTTGCCCGCATTTTCATCACCTGCTCTGACAAATGGCCGAAAATTCACATCTCGGCATATTCCGGAATTGCACGCCAAGGGAGAGTGAAAGACAATTCGCTCCGCCAAGGGTTCGCTTTTTGAACGCAGATCCGCAGGCTGCCCATCCCGCAGCCTTCGCACCTGCAGCATAACGCGCCTCCGCGCACATGCGCCGCAATCCGCCCCCTTTCCCTGCGTCTAGCCATCGCGTAAAGACCGCTCGACAGTGCAGACGGGGGACAAACGATGCAGGAACCGGCCATCACCGAAGAGCTGATCGAGGCGCACGGGATCAAGCCCGACGAATACGCCGAGATCCTGCGCATCCTGAATCGCGAACCCAGCTTTACAGAGCTGGGCATCTTCTCGGCCATGTGGAACGAACATTGTTCCTACAAGTCGTCCAAGATCCACCTCAAGAAACTGCCGACCACCGGCCCGCAGGTGATCTGCGGCCCGGGTGAGAACGCGGGCGTCGTGGACATCGGCGACGGTCAGGCCGTGGTCTTCAAAATGGAAAGCCACAACCACCCCTCCTACATCGAGCCCTACCAGGGTGCGGCCACCGGCGTGGGCGGCATCCTGCGCGATGTCTTCACGATGGGCGCACGGCCCATCGCAGCGATGAACTCGCTCAGCTTTGGCGAAAAGGACCACCCCAAGACCCGGCAACTGGTGCATGGCGTGGTCGAGGGTATCGGCGGCTATGGCAATGCCTTCGGCGTCCCGACCGTGGGCGGCGAGGCCCGGTTCCACCCTGCCTACAACGGCAACTGCCTTGTGAACGCCTTTGCGGCCGGGCTCGCCGATGCGGACAAGATTTTCTATTCCGCCGCCAGCGGCGTCGGTCGCCCGGTGGTCTACCTGGGCGCCAAGACGGGCCGCGACGGCGTCGGCGGGGCCACGATGGCCAGCGCCGAGTTCGACGAGTCGATCGAGGAAAAGCGTCCCACCGTCCAGGTCGGCGACCCCTTCACCGAAAAACGCCTGATGGAAGCGACGCTGGAGCTGATGCAGACCGGCGCCGTGATCTCGATCCAGGACATGGGCGCGGCGGGCCTGACCTGCTCGGCGGTGGAAATGGGCGACAAGGGCCAGTTGGGAATCCGGCTGGACCTGGAAAACGTGCCCCAGCGCGAAACCAACATGACCGCCTACGAAATGATGCTCTCCGAAAGCCAGGAGCGGATGCTCATGGTGCTGGACCCCGCGAAAGAGACCGAGGCCAAAGCCGTCTTCGACAAGTGGGACCTGGATTTTGCCATCGTTGGTGAAACGATCCCCGAGGATCGCTTCCTGATCATGCACAACGGTGAGTGCATGGCGGATATGCCGCTGTCGCGGCTGTCGTCCTCGGCCCCGGAATACGACCGCCCCTGGGAGCCGACAGAGCCGCCCGCCCCGCTCGAGGACGTGCCGCAGGTCGACCCCGTGGACGCGCTGAAACTGCTGCTTGCCAGCCCCAACTACTGCTCGCGGTCCTGGATCTACGAGCAATACGACAGCCAGGTCATGGCCGACACCATGCGCGTGCCCGGCTTTGGCGCCGGTGTCATCCGCGTGCACGGCACCGACAAGAAGCTGGCCTTCACCAGCGACGTGACCCCGCGCTATGTCCGCGCCAACCCGGTCGAGGGCGGCAAACAGGCAGTGGCAGAGGCCTGGCGCAACCTCTGCGCCGTGGGCGCAAGGCCGCTGGCCACCACCGACAACCTGAATTTCGGCAATCCCGAAAAGCCCGAGATCATGGGGCAATTCGTGGGGGCGCTGGACGGGATCGGGCAGGCTTGCCTCGCGTTGGACATGCCGATCGTCTCGGGCAACGTCTCGCTTTACAACGAAACCGATGGCCAGGGCATCCTGCCGACGCCCACCATCGGCGCCGTGGGCCTGATCGCCGCCGATGAGGAACCGATCCTCGACTATGCGCGCGACGGCCATGTCGCCCTTCTGGTCGGCGAGACCAAGGGCCACCTGGGCCAGTCTGCCCTGCTTTACGAGGTGTTCCACCGGGAGGACGGCGATGCACCGGCGGTCGACCTGGCCGCCGAAAAGGTGACCGGAGAATTCATCCGCGCCAACCGGGAATGGATCCGCTGCTGTACCGACCTTTCGGATGGCGGGCTGGCGCTGGCGGCCTTCGAGATGGCCGCAGCCTCGGGCGTGGGCGTGCAGATCGACACCGACGATACCGCCACGCTCTTTGGAGAGGACCAGGGCCGCTACCTGGTCTCCTGCAACTTCGACTCGGCAGAGGCGCTGATGATCGCCGCCGGTCAGGCGGGCGTGCCGATCAGTGCCGTGGGCCGCTTTGCCGGCGACACGGTTCGCTTTGGCAAGTCCGAAGCGCCGTTGGCAGAGCTGGCAGACCTGTCCAAGGGGGCGCTGGAACAGCATTTCGGCTGACCGGGGGCAAATGACGGAAAACGGGGGAACGCCACCTTTCCGCGGGCAGCGTTCCGCCCCATATTCCCCTCATGCTGAAGCTGACCCCGATCCTGCTCGCCCTAGCCTACGGGCTGATCTACTACCGCTTTTCCGCCTGGCGCACGGCGAAAGAGCTGGATGCCCAGTCGACGGAACTGGCCGACCCGCGGCTGAAGCGGTTGACCGACCGCATGGCCGACGCGCTGGACCTGCCGCGCATTCGCGTGAACATCTACGAGATCGACCCGATCAACGGGCTGGCGGCACCGGACGGGCGGATTTTCATCACGCGCGGCTTCTATCGCAAGTACCAGCAGGGCGAGGTCAGCGCCGAGGAACTGGCCAGCGTGATCGCCCACGAACTGGGACACGTAGCCCTTGGGCACACGCGGCGCCGGATGATCGACTTTTCCGGCCAGAACGCGCTGCGGACCGCGCTGGCGATGGTCCTGGGACGTATCCTGCCGGGCATCGGCGTCTTGATTGCCAACGGGCTGGCCTCGCTGCTGGCGGCACGCCTGTCGCGTTCTGACGAATACGAGGCCGACGCCTATGCCGCCGCCCTGCTGACCAAGGCCGGGATCGGCGTGGCGCCGCAGAAATCGCTGTTCGGCAAACTGGAAGACCTGACCAAGTCGCGTGCGGGCGCCGTGCCTGCATGGCTGATGTCACACCCCAAGACATCCGAACGGATCAAGGCGCTGGAAGTGCTGGAGGCCCGCTGGGAACAGGCCTGAGCCGCTCAGGCCGTCAGCTCGAACGCCGCCTCGGCCACGTCCTGCCCGTTGACCTGCACGGTGATCCCGTGAGGGCCGGGGTGCAGGGTGTAGGTGGTTGCATTTCCCTTGAGTGCGTGTCGCTTGGACAGGCGCAGCGGCTTGCCCGGGGTCAGCTTGCCGGTTTTCAGCTTGTAAACCTTTTCCGCCGTGCCCTTGGGACGGTTGAACCGCAGGCGATAATCCACGAGCACCGGCAGCGCCTCGTCCGCCTCCAGCACCACGTCGAATTCCAGCGTGTCGCCAATGCGCAGGCAATCGGCCAGCCCATCGATCCGCGCCCGGACATGTCCGGGGCGATAGCCCAACAGCTCCAGCGCCGGGCCCTCGCCCCGCTTGACCGCCGTGCGCAGGGCGTGACGGGTGATCCAGTCCATTTCCCTGGCATCCTGCCGCCCCTGCGACTGCCAGTCCCGCAGTCGCGTCACCACCCGGTCCGGCATGACTTTCGACAGGTCGTTCATGTGGTTGGCGACCGAACGCGTGACATAGCGCGTGGGGTCCGCGTGCAGCCGGTCAAGAAACCGCAGCGGCACCGCCGGGTCCAGCGTGATGTTCGCGGCCCAGGGCAGGCGCGGGCGCGTGCCTTCGCTGACCAGCCGGCGGACGTGATAGTTTTCGTCCCCCGCCCAATGATCCAGCCGGGCCAGTGTCGCGTCCGGCCAACGGTTGATGAAGGGGCGAATGTAGAACTCCATCGAGAACCGCTTTGTCGCCTCGTAGATCAGGTCCAGCGCACGGTCGTGGTGATTCTCCAACCCGTGCCGCACCGCCAGGATACCGGGCACGGCGTGGATGAACCGGCCGAAATCGTCATCGGTCAGCGCCGGGTCCAGGGGCGGCGGCAAGGCCGCCTCCAGTGCCTCGGCCATCGCGGGAAACGATGCGGGCAACTGCCGCTCGACACAGGTGGCGATCCAGTCCAGCCGCTCGAGCAGGCCGCGCCCGTCCAGGCCGCCGACCGCCTCCCGGTGGAAACGATCGGCATCGAACCCTGGCAAGGCAGCATAGTCCTGCGCGAGGTCGCGCAGGCTGTCCGCGTTGAACAGCTGATCGGCAAGGGAAAACCCCGCGCCGCCGCCCTGCCCGTCCGGTCCGCGTGCCATGTGATTACATGGTCATGTTGCTGGCGCCGCCATCCAGCAGGATGTTCTGGCCGACGATGAACCCGGAGTGCTGCGAGCAAAGGAAGGCGCACATCTTGCCGAATTCCTCCGGCGTGCCGTAGCGGCCCGCCGGGACGGTGGCATAGCGTTCGGCGCGGGCCTCGTCGATCGAGATCCCCGCCGCCTTGGCGCGCGCGCCGTCCAGTGCATCGGCCCGGTCGGTGGCATGGAACCCCGGCAGCAGGTTGTTGACGATCACCCCGTCGGGCGCCACCTGCCGCGCGGTGCCCGCGACATAGCCGGTCAGCCCGGTGCGGGCAGAATTGGACAGGCCCAGAACCGCCACAGGCGCCTTGACCGAGACCGAGGTGATGTTGACGACCCGGCCCCATCCCTTGTCGATCATCTTGGGCATCAGGGCCGTCATCAGCGCGATCGGTGTCAGCATGTTGGCGTCCAGCGCCTTGATGAAATCCTCGCGCCCCCAGTCGGACCACATGCCCGGCGGCGGGCCGCCCGCGTTGGTCACCAGGATGTCGACGTCGCCCGCCTCTTCAAGAACCTGTGCACGGCCCTCTTCCGACACAATGTCCGCCGCGACCGTCTTGATCGAGACCTGGTAGCGATCCCGCAGGTCCTGGGCGGCTTCCTCAAGGGCATCGGCGCCGCGCGCGTTCATCACGAGATCGACGCCCGCCTCTGCCAGCGCCTCGGCGCATCCGCGCCCCAGCCCCTTGGACGAGGCGCATACCAGCGCCCGCTTGCCGCGAATTCCCAGATCCATGTTCCGCTCCCTGTTCCTGTTTCCCAATTGCCGACAAAACGCCGGAGATGGGACTATTTGAAGACACATTGTGCTGGCATACAATGGCCGACCGCGTCTATCCAGTGACCATCGCCCTTGTGAAAGACCCATGCCCCAGACCGATCCCGCCCGCGCCACGCAAAGCCTGCAGGTCTACCGCGCCGATGCGCTGCGGGTCGTGAACGGTGCCAACCTGGGCGATCCCATCGGCTTTGCCGAGGAACTGGTGCATGACGACATATACCGACTTTCGCCCCTGGCAGTGCTGAAACCGCTGACCGTCGAAACCGGAGCGACGCCGCCCTTTCGAATCTCTGGCGGCAGTGCCCTGGGCACCTCCGGCGCCGACCTGCACCTGGATTGTTGCGTGACCTTCATGTCCGGCGACGGCCAGACGACCGAGGCGCTGGTGCTGGTCGAAACCGATGCCGAGGGCAATGCCGCAGAGGTTTACCTGCTGCCGTTGGCGCCGATGACGGCCCGGGCGGATTACGTCCTTGTCGGCGTGGATTGCGACGGCGCCCTGCAACGCTATGCGCAGGTGGCTTGCGTATCCTTCACCGCCGGGACGATGATCACGCTGGCCAACGGTGCACAACGCGCGGTCGAGCAGCTGACGGTCGGCGACCGCATCCTGACCCGCGACGACGGCCCGCAGCCTATCCGCTGGATCGGTCACCAGACTGTGCGGGCCGTGGGTGCCTTCGCCCCGATCTGTATCCGCGAAGGCGTGTTGAACAACACCCGTGACCTGCTGGTCTCGCCCGACCACCGCCTGTTCATCTACCAGCGACGCGATCACCTGGGCGCCGGCCGGTCGGAATTGCTGGTCCGCGCCCGCCATCTCGTGAACGGCGACACCGTGGCCCGGCGCAAGGGCGGTTTCGTGGACTACTACCAGATGCTCTTTGACACTCATCAGATCATCTATGCCGAAGGAATCGCCGCGGAATCCATGCTGGTCGATACACGCACCCGCGCCGCGTTGCCCAAGGATCTCGAAGTTGCCGACCTGTTGCCCGGCCACCGCCGCAGCGATCCCCGGGCGCTGGAGGTCGAAGAACAATTATTGGCCCGCCCCGACGCAGCCGAGGTTCTGCGCAAGTCCTCTGGCGGCTAGGCGGCGGTGGTGTAGTAGAATTCCTCGCGCACGATCCGGCCACCGGCGACGGTGTAGATCGCGACCTCCTTCATCGCGTCCACGTCGCCCGTAGCCTTGTTCCTTGCCTTGATGTCGAAAATCACCGCGAAACTGCCTTCGCCGTGGACATAGGGGCCGTCGACAACCCCTTCGATCACCTCGAAATTCTCGGACCGCCAGGCATGTTTGCCCTTGATCCCGTCCAGCCCGTGCGTTTCGGCGCTGTCGGCCCCCGGCATCGTCATGGCCTCGACCGAAACGGCGTCGGCG
Source organism: Mameliella sp. AT18 (assembly GCF_028807275.1). Taxonomy (NCBI): domain Bacteria; kingdom Pseudomonadati; phylum Pseudomonadota; class Alphaproteobacteria; order Rhodobacterales; family Roseobacteraceae; genus Antarctobacter; species Mameliella sp. AT18. The sequence goes on along the minus strand of NZ_JARAMO010000332.1, from coordinate 25,772 downwards.
GCATAGAGCTTGTCGAGGTTTTCCAGTTCGCGCCCTTCGCGGCAGCCCGCGACGAGCTCCTGTGCAATTGCCTTGAAATCCATGTCACCCTCCCAAATGTTCACTATACGTTCACACTGCCATGCCCATGTAACAGCGGCAAGACAAATCACCGCCCTTCCGGCGCGGTGGCAAAGATCGAGGCGGTCAGGCAGTGCAGCGCACCGCCCAGCCCCTCTGTCATCGCGGGGATCGGCACCGGGTCGAACCCGGCTTCGCGCAGCAATTGTGCCCGTTTCTTGGCCAGCGGGTCGGCCCGGTCGAATTCTGGCACCAAAAGGCAACGGTCCAGCTGAACCCAGTTGAGCGGGCTGTTGAACCCGTCCGTTGCCACGCAAGGCAGCGGCAGGATGGACACCTGCGGGCATGTTTCGGCCAGTCGGGCGCGCATCTCGGCACTGACCTCGCGCGCCTCGGGGGTATCGTCCCGAGCGCAGATCGCACAAAGTCCCGGCCCCAGGAACCGCAACATGCAATCGGCATGGGCGCTGATGTCGTCCGGAAAGGGCGTCAGGAACTGCCAGTGTTCGAGACCAAGCTGGCGCCCGGTCTCGACCAGAACCTCGGGGTCCTCCAGCCCGTTTTCACGCAGGACATCGGTAGTGGAAAACCCCTTGCCCTCTGGCCCGCCGACCAGGTTGCCGCCCGCCACGATATGGCACGTCACCTCCTGCACCCCGGGCAGGATGGTCTCGAACAGGGCGTGGTCGCGCTTGCGGTCGCCTTCGGGCCGCGCAGGCCGCACGAGGCAGATGCCATCCCCCTCGGCAACGGCGATCGGCGCATGATCCCGCAGCCAGGGGCTGTCGAATGCGCCAGACACGATGCCGAAGTGGTCGGGATGCTCCGTTGTCGCGATAAACTCGCGGGCACTTGCCGGATCAGGTGTGATCAGGATCACGCCACATTGGCGCGCCGCAGTACGGGCGACGGCCTCAAGGGCCTCACGCACGTCGAAGCGCCAGTAAGGCACGCATAACGCGTCAGGCAGGGCATAATCCGGCACAAGGCACCGTGTGCCGCCCATCACACGCCGCCCGCGCGCAGGATCAGTCGCCGATCCTTGTCCGGTTCACCCGGATGCCGCTGGGTGTCCTCAGTTGGCCGCCGTCGATGCGGGCGCCGGTGGTCAGACGCTTGCCGATGGTGGTCCGGCCCGGAACGCGGATCTTGCTGCTGCGGTCGATGCGGATCTGCGTGCGGCCCTGCGTCCGCCCAGGAATGCGGTCAGGCAGCTTGCCGTCCTGAGCGGCAACGGGCAGCGCGCTGAGCGGCACCGAGACGAAAGCACAGAGCGCCCGATTGAGGCGCGATTTAATGCGTGACGAGTCCGACATGAAAGAACCTCCTTCTGAAATGGTCCCGTCAGGATAGCCTTCAACTGCATTTCTGCCAATGACGACGCACTGGCCCGTCGAAACCGGCAAGAACTCACCGGAATCGTGCCGATCAGGCCGCCCCGGAAATCCCCAGCCTCTGCCGAAGGGCAAGCGGCACGTGGCGCGCGGCGCTGATCCGCGGCAGCGGGCTTTCGGGGATCGCTCGATCCTCGCCGTAGAGATCCAGGTACTCGGCGTGATTGTCGAAACGCCGCCGCGTGGCATAATCGACGAAACTCTCTGCCGGGGCGCCATTGGCCAGGATCACATCATGGGCCTCGGTCTCGACATGGTAGACGGTGAACCGGTCGGGCGTCTCGGACAGCGGCACCCAGTCGATGCTGTCGCCGTTCACCAGCGCCGCGGCGGTGATGACCAGCCCGTCCAGCACCATGCCATGATCGCCGGTCACGCAGAGATCCGAATGATTGCCCAGCACCCCGGATGCGATGCGAACCAATTGCGCCTTTTCCCCGGCAAAGCGCTTTACGACGGTCTGCCGCCCGATCCATCGAACCTCGACCGCTGCGCCTTCTGCGGTCAGCACCATGTCACCGGCGTTCAAGGTCTCAACCGCAACCTCGCCTTGCGGCGTGGCGATCAGGGTACCCTCCGCGAAACAACTGATGTTGGCGTCCTGTGTGGCGTAGGTGGTACCGTTCACATTGGGGTTCGTGTGGTCGACCGGGTCGATGTTCCCGGTCCAGTTGGCGGGATCGTCCAGCCCGGTAAGATCCGTGCCGGTGAACATGTAGTTGTCCGCCCCCGCCGGCGTGCCGATGATATTCGACAGAACCGGTGAAGGGTCAGGCGTGCCGGCCAGATACGTGTCCATCGCGGTCCGGCTGACGCCGTATACCGCGATGTCCGAGAAGTTCTCGTCCCAGGCGTCGCGCGAGTTGATCGCCGCGATCACCTGGTTTCCGGACACGGCCATGAGGGTTTCCGCGTTGTTGTTGGTCCAGGTGGCCGCACTGCCGAGGGTCAGCCCCGAGACCGATCCGCCCGACGGATCTTCGAGGATCGTGAAGGTGTTGGCGGTCGCTGAAAACTCGGCGATGGTAACCCGGTCCAGCGGACTGAGGCCGCCAGCACCAACCGTATAGGTGAAACCCGCGGGCGTGGTGTCGGCATCCCAGAACTGGATCTGTTCACCCGGAGCCACGGCCTGGGTCACCACGAATGAAAAGGATTCCGCATAAGGCGCGTTGGCATCGGTAATGACGGCGGTGAAATAAAGAGAGCCGGGATTGAGTGTCATGGAATGGCCTATGCGTCTGAATTTCGAGGGAGCAATCCCGCCAACGCAAGTCGAAAGCCGGACGGACATGGCGACCTGATGGCCATATCACGCGAAAGGATAACCGCGGCAACTTGAGGCGCATACGGTTAACACTCGACATTGACGTTACGTCACCCTGTCCATCCTCCCCCCGTGCCGCGCCTTCGCCACTCATGCCCAGCGCGTCGTCCAAGCATGGATTGTACCTGCGGGAAATCCGCTGTAATTCGCGTCCATGCTGGACACCAACCGCCCCCAACTTCCGCCCGAAATCGCCCGCCGCCGGACCTTTGCGATCATCTCGCACCCGGACGCCGGCAAGACGACCCTGACGGAGAAATTCCTTCTGTATGGCGGCGCCATCCAGATGGCCGGACAGGTGCGCGCCAAGGGCGAGGCGCGGCGCACGCGGTCGGACTTCATGCAGATGGAAAAGGACCGGGGCATTTCCGTCTCGGCCTCGGCCATGTCCTTCGACTTTGCCAGCAAGGAGCGGAACTTCCGCTTCAACCTGGTGGACACGCCCGGCCACAGCGACTTTTCCGAGGATACCTACCGCACGCTGACGGCGGTAGACGCGGCGGTCATGGTGATCGACGGGGCCAAGGGCGTCGAAAGCCAGACCCGCAAGCTGTTCGAGGTCTGCCGCCTGCGTGACCTGCCGATCCTGACCTTCTGCAACAAGATGGACCGCGAGGCGCGCGACACCTTCGAGATCATCGACGAGATCCAGGAAAACCTGGCCATCGACGTGACCCCCGCCAGCTGGCCCATCGGCATGGGGCGCGATTTCCTCGGCTGTTACGACATGCTGAACGACCGGCTGGAGCTGATGGACCGCGCCGACCGCAACAAGGTGGCGGAAAGCATCGCGATGGAGGGGCTGGATGACCCCAGGCTCGACGAACACATCCCCGCCAACCTGCTGGAACAGCTCCGCGAAGAGGTCGAGATGGCGCGCGAGCTCTTGCCCGCGCTGAACCCTCAGTCGGTACTGGAAGGGCACATGACCCCGATCTGGTTCGGATCGGCCATCAACTCTTTCGGGGTCAAGGAACTGATGGAAGGCATCGGGACCTACGGGCCGGAACCTCAGGTACAACAGGCCACCCCGCGCGAAATCGCGCCGGAGGAAAAGAAGGTCGCCGGGTTCGTTTTCAAGGTGCAGGCCAACATGGACCCCAAGCACCGCGACCGCGTGGCCTTTGTGCGGCTTGCCTCGGGGCATTTCACCCGCGGGATGAAGCTGACCCATGTGCGCACCAAGAAACCGATGGCGATCTCCAACCCCGTGCTGTTCCTGGCCTCTGACCGGGAACTGGCCGAAGAGGCCTGGGCCGGCGACATCATCGGCATTCCCAACCACGGCCAGTTGCGCATCGGCGACACGCTGACCGAGGGCGAGATGCTCAAGGTCTCGGGCATTCCGTCCTTTGCGCCGGAACTGCTGCAAAGCGTTCGCGCGGGCGATCCGATGAAGGCCAAGCACCTGGAAAAGGCACTGATGCAATTCGCCGAGGAAGGCGCGGCAAAGGTCTTCAAACCCATGATCGGCTCGGGTTTTGTCGTGGGTGTCGTGGGCGCCCTGCAATTCGAGGTGCTGGGCAGCCGGATCGAGCTGGAATACGGTCTGCCGGTGCGGTTCGACGCCTCGCAGTTCACCTCGGCCCGCTGGGTGACCGGCGAAAAGGCCGCGGTGGAAAAGTTCATCAACGCCAACAAGCAGCACATCAGCTATGACCATGACGGTGACGTGGTCTACCTGACGCGTCTGCAATGGGACATCGACCGGATAGAACGCGACTACCCGGACGTGACCCTGAGCGCGACCAAGGAGATGATGGTGTAACTTTCGCGTCCCATCGCGAAAGTTACGGTGGGCAAAGGTGTCCTTTCCGTCAGGAAAGGATCATCGCCCACACCCCTCCATTCCGGGTGCCACGCCAATCGCGTTCCATCGCACCAGACAGACACACCAAAGCCTCAGACCCTGCTGTCGCCGGACAGCACCTTGCGGATGGGAATGTCCTTTTCATCCATGTCGCCGCAGTAGCGGCGCAGGTGGGGTGGTACGGCCTCGTAGGTCCGCCGCAGGGTTTCAAGGTTTTCTTCCGTGGGGTCCGCCCAATAGGCATCCGCCGCCGAACGGCAGACATGGAAGCTCGTCGGCTCGCCGCGCAGTTCGCGCCCGCTTTCCCGCAACTCTCCGATCAGCGCCTCACCCGAACAGGGCCCCGGCGCAGCATAGGCGCAGGTTGCCGCCCCCAGCCCCCGGATCGTCACCCTGTCGCCCTCACGCGGGAAATCGTATCGGCCCTGTCCCAGCTCCACCTCGAAATCATCGAGTGACACAGACCGCGTCCCGCCGCTGCCCGTGACCGTCAGCGCATCGTTCCGGAACAGGACCAGCTGCACCAGGTCGATATTCTCCCCGCCCCGCTCGAAGGCCCAGAGCCACTTGCCCGGATTCCGGTCATGGTCGCTGTCCGGCTCAGCCTCGCACCAGGGCGCACTGCGGGTGCGGTTCTGCTTCCAGCGCAACCGCCCATCGACGACATGGCTGGCGCTGCCTTGCAGGTCTGTCAGGTTGTCCAGGCCGGGGTTTAACTCGGCCAGCAGGCCATAGACCCGCTCGACCAGCGCATCGGGCGTGAGCGTCCAGTCCCCCTGTTCCAGGTCCAGCAAACCGGAGCGTCCAAGGCGCAACGGTTCGCCATCGGGGATCGAGGTCCGGACCCGCCCCTTGCGAACGTCCTCCTCGAACATGGCCAGGTCCATCAGATCCGGCGCCTCGATCAAACCATCCTCGAAAACGGTCATGTCCACGAGGTGATAGTCGCCGATCCTCTGGATCACCGGAAAGGACAACCCGTCGATTGTGCGCGTTGCCTGCCGCCGTGTCAGTTCCGATGCCTTCATGCCCTGCCTCACCCTCCCAGCTTGTCCAAGCTATAGCGAAGGCGAACCGGGTCATGAAAGGCGGCGGCGCGCAATTCTTTGCCAAGCCTCCGGCCCCATGCGCAAACGGCATGGCATGGGCGCGGCGCTTGGCCTATCTTCCGCCCCATGACCATGATGCATCTCATCGCCGGCTTCCACGCCGCCACGCTCTGCCTTGCTGCCCCCTGTACGGCCGAGGCAAACCCCTGGGACCTGATCAGCGCGATCGAGTACGAGGAGACAGAGACAGAGACCTCGTGGTCGGTGGCCAAGACCATCCCCGAAGCGCTGCGCGACCAGGCGCAGGATTTCGAGGTCACGGGCTATTACGTCCCGGTCGAGGCACAGGCCTATGTCTCGACCTTCCTGCTGGTGCCGGACCCGGCCGATTGCCCGTTCTGCGGTCAGAACGGTTATGGTCCCTCGCTCGAGGTCAGCATGAAGCGCCCCATGCCCGACGTCCCCGAGGCGACAAAGGTCACCGTGCGCGGAACCCTGAATTTCGATGACAGCCCGGAAACCTATCGCGCGGTCTTTGTCACCGAAGGCGTTCTGATCGACTGAAAAAACGCCGCCCCGGTCTCCCGGGACGGCGTTTTTGCCGCGTGAGTGGCGGTCTATTCCGCGGGCAGCTCGGCGGGCCGTTTCTGGCCGGTCAGGTTGTCCGGCAGAACAAAGGCCACGAGCACGAAGACCAAGCCCAGCACGATGCCCAGGATGTCACCAGAGACGGCGAAGATCCCGTCGTAGGACGATCCCGGAACGCTGCCCAACGTGACCTTGCCGCCCGCGATGTCGTTCAGCAGGCCGCTGGCCTTCCAGGCCGGGTAGGTCGCCATGTAGGCAGCCGCGCCCAGAAGGCCCCCGGCGATGAAGAACAGCGCGTCACGGCGCCCGGTGGCCGCCGCACAGACGCCGGTGCCGGGGCAGAAGCCCGAGGCCGCCCAGCCCGCGCCCAGCATCAAGCCACCGATGAAGACACCGATATAGGCGGCCTTGACGCTCATGTGGCCCACGTCGACGAGGCCCAGCATCTGCCCGCCGAACATCAGGATCGAGCCGGTGCCGATCGCCAGCAGAATGGTCTTCATCAACTTGATACGCCGAAGGGTCAGCATCCCCGAGATCACGTTGGGATTGGTCGCCCCGATCCGGTCCAGCACCGCCCCGAAGGCGACACCGATCACGATTGCCAGAAGGATTTCCATCGTTCAGCCCTCCTTGTACATCATCATTGCGGTGGGAATGGCGGCGGCAAAGGCCCCGGCGGCGAAGATGTAGCCTGACAGAGCGGTCTGCATCATGCCCGACATCATGTGCCCCGAGGTACAGCCCCCCGCCAGACGCGCGCCGTAGAGCACGACAAACCCGCCCAGAAAGGCCACGGCATAGCGTTTCCACGGCGTGTTACCGAAATTGGCCTCCCAGATCTGCGGCAACCGTTTTTCGGCCCGTCCGACGCCCCCGCGCGAAAAGGCCGAAAGTGCAGCACCCGCTGCCATCGCCAAAACGAAGATGAACGAGTAGTTCAGCGGATTGGCCGCGCTCTTGGCATATTTGCCCGACGACTTGGCCATGTAGGCATTGGTCGAAGTATAGCCGTCCTCGGTCTGAGTGATGAAATCCGGGTTGACCGCATCCGCCACGATCCCGTCCAGGATCACGAATTGCGTCGAGACGCCGATGGGCTTGACCAGCAGCACCGCCGCAAAGAAGACGACGCCCAAGAGCACGCCTCCAAGTTTCCAGTCGAGAGTCATGCGCCCTCTCCCCCTTTGCATTGACATTCCACTTTCAGAATATCACTCGAGCAAGGTGGGGCGGATGATCCAGATCAATGCGCAACTTAAAATGTGCAAGAAACAGAATATTTCGTTCGGGTCGTGAAACGGGAAAAGCCCCCGGCGCGTGCCGGGGGCTTGTCCCATGTTCAGAGGGCAGGATCAGGTATCGGTCAAAAGCGGGGTGATCCGGCGGACGGCGGCGCGTCGGTTGGCCTGTTCCGCCTGGTCGGTCACGACCAGCAGATCGCTTTCGCCGTAGCCCTGCAGCACCAGATTCTCCGGCGGCACGCCGAAATACTCGATCAGGGCCAGGGCCACCGATTCAGCCCGCCGGTCGGACAGCGACAGGTTGTAGGCCTTGTTCCCCCGCGCATCCGTGTGCCCCTCGATCAGAAAGACCTCGCCCGGATCAAGGGCGATCGCCTCCAGCATGGCATAGCCCAGCGCGGCCAGTTCCTCGGCTTCTTCCGGTCGGATCGCGGCAGAGTTCGAGGCAAAGTGGATCGTGTCGATGTTGATCCCCGGCGCCATCTTGCGCACGGCGTCGATGTCACGCACCTGCGCCAGCGAGAACAGACGCCCCGCATCGACGGCAGTCTCGGCGCCCAGCGCCCCGTTCACGTCGCTGTCGCTTTGATAGGCGACGACGCTGGGCCCCTTGACCTCGGGCAGGTTGGTGACGACCACCTGGTCACTCTGCTGCGTGTCGTCGAACAGCACGACCTCGGTCCCGTCGGGCGCGATGGTGGACCGGCGCAGCACGCGCCCGTCCGGTGCGCGCACCGTCTCGACCTGGCTGCCATCCTGGTAGAGCATCACGTTGCGAGTGGAGCCGTCCTTGTACTGAAAGGTCTGCACGTTGGTGCCGGGCCGGTTCAACAGCACGTCGTCGTTGCGCAACACGCGCATGACACCGTTGTTCTGTACCACCATGCGGTCACCGCTGTTGGTGATGACCTTGTCACCGTTCTGCAGAACCTTGCCCAGGTCCACGCGGCGGAAATCCAGCGTGCCGGTCCTGATACCGATCTGGCGGGCCACCTTGTCGAAATCCTCGGACGAGCGGCGCACGTCCTCGGCGGTCAGCGTCCGGTCCAGCACCTTGACCGCCCCGGCTGCGATGCCGACGGCCGCGGCCACCTTGGCCACGTCACGCAGGGCCACGATATCGGCCTGTCGCTGGCTGGACCCCAGGTCGATGCTGCCGACCGGCAGACGCACGGTCTTGCCCGGGCGCGGCGCGATCTTGACTCCGCCGGAGGGCTTGCCGCCGACGATATCCTTGGCAAGCTGCTTTCGCAGCGCATCCAGGTCCACGGCACCGGGCTTGACCGTGACCTTGCCGCCGGGCGCGACCTTGATGGCGGGCTGGCGGGTTTTGGGCGGGATCGCGATCTTGACGTCCGGCACCTTGAGGCCCGGCGCGATTTTCCCGGTGGGCACACGGATGGTCGGTGTCTTGCCCTTCGGGCGCACGATCTGAACGTCGGGCACCCGCACCTTGGGCGTCACCTGTTTGGGGATGACGACCTGAGCGGGGCGCTTCTTGGGCTGCGGGGTCACGATGACCTGGGGCACCGGGATGGTCTTTTTCGGGGTGCGTACGGTCTTTTGCGGCGGCTGAACGATCACCTGCGGCGTCTTCTTGACCTGAGGCACCCGGCGGACCGTGCCCCTGTCGAGATCGCACTTGATGCCCAGCGCGGGATTGCAGAGTTGCTTGAGGTCAAAGTTCTGGGCCGCGGCGGGGCCGGCAAAGCCAACCGTCAGCAGGCCAAGCGCAGCCGGGGCGAGGAGGAGGCGTTTCATTCGGCAATTCCTTTCCAGCAAAGGCATGGACGGAGGTAAAGTCCTTGTCGCACCAGTCTCGACACCGAATGCGCGGCCCTACCCGGTAGGGCGGCCAGCAATGAAAACAATACTCCCGGCAGCGGGTCTGGTGACGTGGCGTCATCAAACCCCGTCCGACGATTTCGGACAACGGAGGTATTCCAGACCCGCAAAGGAAGACCCCCGGCAGAGGCTCTGCCGGGGGTCCGGAAATGGGCGGATCGTGAGCGTCAGCGCGCCGCAAGCAGCGGCGTGATCCGGCGCACCGCGGCGCGGCGATTGGCACGTTCCGCATCCTCTGTGCGCACCAGGAGGTCGCCCTCGCCATAGCCCTGCAACACGAGGTTCTCCGGCGGCACGGCGAAATACTCGGTCAGGGCCAGGGCCACGGATTCCGCGCGGCGGTCCGACAGGGCCAGGTTATAGGCAAAGCCCCCCACCGCATCGGTGTGCCCCTCGATCAGGAAGACCTCTCCGGGGTTCTGGGCGATGGCCCTTCGCATGGCCTCACCAAGTGCCGCCAGCGCCTGTGCCTCCTCGGGCCGGATCGCCGCCGAGTTGGTCTCGAAGTTGATCGTATCCACCGTGATCTCGGGGACCAGGTGGCGCACGGCGTCGATGTTTCGCACCTGCGCCAGCGAAAAGCTGCGGTTCACGCCTTCGGCCCCGGTCGCAGCCAGCGCACGCGCCAGCGACTCCGCCGTGGTGTCGCGATAGTCGATGCGGTTGCGCTCGGTCACGCGGGGCAGTTCGCTTACCTCCACCCGGGGACTGGCCTGGGTGTCATCGAAGAGAACCGCCTCCGTGCCGTCCGGCAGGACACGCACCCGGCGCAGGACCCGGCCATCGGCGGCGCGGATGGTCTCGACGACAGAGCCGTCTTCGTAGCGCACGCGCGTGCGGGTCGATCCATCGTCGAACCGGCGGGTCTCGACCTCGGCACCGGGGCGGCGCAGCAGGACGTCGTCGTTGCGCAGAACGCGGAACTGGCCATCCTGTTCGACAACCACCCGGTCGCCCGAGTTGGAGACCACGCGGTCATCCTCGTCCAGGATCTCGGAGAGGGCCACGGCGCCAAGGCCCAGCAGGGCTGCCTTGGCCCAGGGTTCCAGCCCGTCGTCGTCGCCATTGTCCTTGCGCGCTTCGGCGCCCGGCTTCACCGCGCCGTCCAGTCCGGTGCGGAAATCCTCGTCCGAGCGGCGCACGTCGCCCTCGTCCAGGGTTTCCTCGACCAGTTCGCCGTCGTCGCGCGGATCCGTGGCCGCCGCGGCGGGCGAACCTTCCAGCAGGCGCCGCAGGGCATCGACCTGGGCCTGCGGATCACGCCTCTCCGGGGCGGGCGCCGCTTCGGCGGCCTCGGGCGGATCCTGCGCCTCGGGGGCCGGATCCTTTGGAGCATCCGCGGTTTCTGGCGCGGGCTCTGGCGCTTCGGGTGCCTCGGGCACCACGACATCACCGGGATCGGCTGTCTCGGGCGGGTCCGTTGCCTCGGGGGCCGGGTCCTTCGGCACATCCGCGGTTTCGGGCGCCTCGGGCTCCGGCGGGTCCGCCGGTTCCGCAACTTCGGGCTCCGGTGTCTCGGCCGGTTCCGCAGCTTCCGGCGGCTTGGGCACATCGGCGGTCTCGGGCGGCGCGGGTTGCGCCGGTTTCAGCGCATCGGCCGGGTCCGCCGCCGGGTCCGCGTCGGCCTGGTCCGGCTTGTCCTTGCCGCCGCCCTTGTTCTGCAGCGCCTCGGCCACATCATCGCAGGTCAACCCGTCCGGCAGGTTGCCACCGACCTCGCAGATCCCGCTCAGAAGTTCCAGTTGCGCCGGGGGCAGACGTTTGGCGGCGTTTGCACCGTCCTGCCCCTGCGCCATCGCGCTCCCTCCGACGACGAGCGTCAGGGCTCCGGCCAGCGCCGTGGCGTTGCGAATGGGGGTCATGGCAGTCTCCTTTCCTTGTGCCCGCGTGGGGCTTGGAGAGGAAACGCACAAAGCACCGCCCCGGGTTCCCCCGGATCTCAAGGACAGGCGGCAACCCGCCTAGAGCAGTTTCATCAGCCGCGCCTTTTCGCCCAGGTCTTCAGGCCGCGAGATCGCCTCGGCCAGGTCTTCCAGCGAGGCTATGGAATGTCCGGCGCGGAAACTGTCCACATGCGGCAGCATGGCCCGGATACCCGTCGCCTTGGGCGCGAAGCCGTCCCAGCGCAAGAGCGGGTTCAGCCAGATCAAACGGCGCGCCGACAGATGCAGCCGCTCCATCTCCTTTTCCAGCGCGCCCGCATCGTCGCGGTCCAGCCCGTCGGTGATCACCAGCACGACCGCCCCCTGCCCCATGACCCGGCGCGACCAGTCCCGGTTGAAATCATGCAGGCAGGCCCCGATCCGCGTGCCGCCTTCCCAGTCCTGCGCCTCGGCGCCTGCCGACTTCAGCGCCGCGTCGACGTCGCGGGTGGCCAGGTGCCGGGTGATGTTGGTCAGCCGGGTGCCAAAGGTGAAGGCATGGACCTTGGCCCAGCCCTGCCCCTTTTCATTGGCCACCGCGTGCAGGAAATGCAGCACCATGCGGGAATACTGGCTCATCGAGCCGGAAATATCGCAGAGCACCACCAGGTTCGGCCAGCGCGGCCGCCGCTTGGCGCGGGCGATGGAGTGGATCTCTCCCCCCTTGCGCAGCGCGTCGCGGATCGTCTTGCGCGCATCCATCCGGTGGCCAAGGTGCGATCCCATCAGGCGGCGGCTCTCGATCGGCTTTACGGGCAGCGTCAGCCGCGCCAGCATCCGCTTGGCCTGGGCGATTTCCTCTGTCGACATCTGCTCGAAATCGAGGCTGCGCAGCTTTTCCTCGGCGGACATGGTCATCGAGGCGTCGACCTCGATCTGGGTGCCCTCTTCTTCCTCTTCCTCGGTGGGCACTTCGGGCATCTGGTCACCCAACAGGGCCTGCGCCGCCCGTTTCTCGGCGGCCACGGCAGAGCGATCCTCCTGCACGCCACGAATGGCGGGCAGCATCATCGACATCATGTGTTCCAGGAACCGCGGATCGCGCCAGTAGAGGCGGAAGATCTGGGCAAAGACCACGCGATGCTCGGGCCGGTTCACGAAACAGGCGTGCAGGGTCCAGTAGAAATCCATCCGCTCGGTAAAGCCCGCCGCCTCGACCGCGCGGATGGCGTCGATCACCCGCCCCGGTCCCACGGGCAACCCGGCCCGGCGCAGGGCGCGTGCGAAATGGATGATGTTCTGCGCAAGGCGCGGGTTTTCCGGGATTTCAAGCGGCAGGTATTCAGGCATGACGGGTACCTTCGCAGTCTGACCGCCCAAGACAAGGCGACTTTCGGGTGATAGCCTGCGCCCTCAGGGGCCCGGCCTGGTCAGGAGACCTTCGATGAACCTTTTCACCTCGCAACAGGCGCCGGCCATCCTGGCGGTCATCCTCTCGGTCATCGGCTTCTACATCTCGACCGTCGTCGCGGAAATCCGCAGCCAGCCGGTCGTGACCTATCGCTTCAGCCAGTCTGCTGACGGCACTGCCGAATTGCGGCTCAAGAACGTCTCGCTGGCGCAGGTTGTTGCGGACGCCAGGTTCGAAATCGCCTGCACCGACGGGCGCGAGGATTGTCTCATGGCACAGCCCTCCGGCGGCTATGCCGTCCTTGACCGGACGCCCCCTGTATCGCCGACGAATGTCACGCTCGAGGCCAGCCCGCGCGAGGCGGCGATCCGGGCGAACCTCGTACCAGGCGCCGTGGTTGCCCTTGCGGTCCGGCAAGCGCCGACGGCGAACGCCGTGCCGCTGGAGTTCTACTATACCGCCTCGAAAACCGCGCCGGAGGCACTGTTGCTCTTCGACGCCCGCAGTCTGACCGCCCTTTTCGTCGATAATTATTTCACCCTCATGCTGGTCGTCTTCCTCGTGGCCGCCGCCGCGCTGACACTGGTGATCGTCGTTCCACCCCTCGTTGCCCTCAGGACGCGAAAGACCGGGCCGGAAGACCCGGGCCAACCTGCACCTCCCGAGGGCTGAGGCACGGCGCTCACGCGGCCTCGATGGTGGCCTTGGCCTCTTCGAGGATGCGCTTGGCCTCGGAGCCTTCGATTTTCGCGATGTCGTCCTGGTACTTCAGGATCGCGCCCAGCGTGTCGCTGATCACCTCGGGGGACAGGTCCACCACGTCCAGCGCCAGCAGGCATTTCGCCCAGTCGATGGTTTCCGCCACCCCCGGCTTCTTGAAGATGTCCTCGGTGCGCAGAGACTGCACAAAGGCCACGATCTCGCGGCTCAGCGTCTCGGAGACATCCGGTTCGCGGGCGTTGAGGATTTCCACCTCGCGGTCGAAGCCCGGGTAGTCGACCCAGTGATAGAGGCAGCGCCGCTTGAGCGCGTCATGCACCTCTCGCGTGCGGTTCGAGGTCAGGATGACGATGGGCGGCTCGGGCGCCTTGATGGTGCCGATCTCGGGGATCGTGACCTGGAAATCCGACAGCGCCTCCAGCAAGAAGGCCTCGAAGGGTTCGTCCGTCCGGTCCAACTCGTCGATCAGAAGGATCGGCGCGCCGTGTTCATCCGGGCGCATCGCCTGCAACAGGGGACGTTCGATCAGGAAATCCGGACCGAAAAGCTCTCGGTTCAGGACGTCGCGATCTGCGCTGCCCTGCGCCTCGGCGGTGCGGATGGCAATCATCTGGGCCGGGAAGTTCCATTCGTAGACCGCGCTCGAGGCGTCCAGCCCCTCGTAGCATTGCAGCCGGATCAGGCGCCGTCCCAGCGCCGCGGACAGCGCCTTGGCGATCTCGGTCTTGCCAACCCCGGCCTCGCCCTCGAGGAACAGGGGCCGGCCCAGGCGCAGCGACAGGAACACGACGGTGGCCAGCGCCCGGCCACAGACATAGCCCGTGGCGCCCAGCGTTTCCTGAACTTCGTCGATTGATGCAGGCAATGTCATGGCGGTCCTCCTGCCCCCGGTTTCCCAAGCCCCGCGAGGGGCGTCAATAGGACGGAAGTCACGCCCCGATGCCCTTGACGACGGCGCGGATTGACGGGGTGCTCACGGAATGTCATGATTCGGGGTATAAAACCCGGGAAGAAACCCGGGGTTCTGGCAGACGAGCAGACATGGCTGATATCAAGGCGGGCGCCGCGCGGCGCATCACCGCTGTAACCTGCGTGAAGAACGAGGGCCCGTTCCTGTTGGAATGGATCGCCTTTCATCGTCTTCTGGGCATCAGTGATTTCCTGTTCTATTCCAACGACTGTATCGATGGCACCGATGCGCTGCTGGACGCGCTTGCCGCCTCCGATCGCCCTGAAACCGGCCATGTCGTGCACCTGCCCAACCCCGCTGAGGGCCGCAACTACCAGATGGAGGCGCTGAAGGCGGCGGCGAAACACCCGCTGGTGACGGGCGCCGACTGGGTCTGGATCGCCGATGTCGACGAGTTCCTGAACGTGCACGTGGGCGATCACACCATCCCCGCGCTGATCGCCGCCTGCCGCAATCCGCAGGCGATTTCCGTCAACTTCCAGTTCTTTGCCAGTGACGGCGTGACGGATTTCGTTGATCGTCCGGTAATTGCCCAGTTCACCCGGTCCCACAATCCCGATCTCTGGTGCGCCGAAACCGCGATAGAGGTCAAAAGCCTCGTGCGCCGCGATTTCCCCCTGCAGTATTTCGGCGCGCATCGGCCCTTTTTCCGCAAGTCCCTGCCAGAAGACAAATTGCCGGTCTGGACCGATGCCTCGGGGCGCAAGGTCCCGCCCAAGTTCCTGGCGGCCGCCAATCCGCGCCGCATCCGCAAGTTTCCCGCCGCCGGGGCGCGCAATTTCGCGACGCTCAACCACTATGCCCTGCGCTCGCTGGACAGTTACCTGGTCAAGAACGACCGGGGCGACGTGAACCGCGAGGGCCGCGTCTTTGACGACACCTATTGGCGCGAGCGCAACGATGCCGCCGTCGAGGATCGCTCGATCCTGCGCTACCTGCCACGGCTGGAGACCGCGCTGGACACCCTGAAGGCGGACCCGGACATCGCGCGCCTGCATGGCGACTGCGTGCGCCTGCACCGCGAAAGGCGCGACGCGCTGATGGCACAGGCGGACTACGCCAGGATGTACGCGCACCTGGCGGCCCTGCCCGCGCTTCCGCCCGGCGAGGCCGAACTGATCGAGGCGCTGGGACTATGAGCGACCGGACCGTCAAGCTGGTGAACCTCGGCCTGCCCAAGACGGGCACCACGACGCTGGCCCATGCGCTGAACGAAGGCGGATGGCGGGCGGCGGATCACAAGGTGCGCCGTGTGCATTGCCGCACCCCCGGCCTGGGCGGCACCTCCATCGCGCGGCAGCTGTATAACGGCTATTTCGAAACCGGCGACCCCTTTGCCCATCTCGACGGGCTTTACGATGCGCTGACGGAAATCAGCATGTTGAACCCGTCGGCCTCGCTCTGGCCGCAATGCGATTACGCGATGATCAAGGCAATGCGCCTGGCGCGGCCCGACATGCTGTTCGTCGCCACCTGGCGCCCGTCGGCAGAGATTTCGGACAGCATGCGCCGCTGGGGCAACCTCGGGCAGGATCGCCTGCCCGGCGGGGCCATCCCGGGTCTGCCGCAGGGCTATGGCGCCAACGACGACCAGCGCATCCGCTGGATCGAGGGGCATTATGCCATGCTGCGCGACCTCTTTGGCGAGGATCCGCGCTTTCTGGAATTGCCGGTGGGCGCCGCCGATGCACGGCAGCGGCTCTCGGCACATCTCAGGATCGACCTGCCCTGGTGGGGCAGGCTGAACAAGAACCCCGAAACGGGGACGACAGGCAAGAAAACCAAGGCCGGAACGGCACGAGGGGCAGCGTGATGAGGATCTATCTACATATCGGGCCGGATGGTCCGTCCAGCGATCGGATACAGAGGGTTCTCGACGCCAAGCGCGGGCGGCTCAGGGACGAGGGCGTTCTTTACGCCCGCAGCCCCGGCGCCCGAAATCATACACGCCTGTTCATGGCCGTCAGCGACCCGGACCGCCCGGATGTGCTGCGCTTCAACCGCGGCCTGATGCTGCCCGAGAAACAGCAGGCCCTGCGTGACGAGGTGGCCCGCCAACTGGCACAGGAGGTCGCCCGTGACGCGCCGCAGGCCCTGATCCTCTCGGCGCATCAACTGGGAACCTCGCTGAGCACCCGGGCCGAGCTGGAGCGCCTGCGCGACCTGCTGGCGCCGATCTCGACCGATGTCCGCATCGTCGCCTGGCTGGACGAACCGGCCCGTGCGCTGGTCGCACGTTATGGCGCGCAAGTCCTGGACGGGAGGGCGCGCGCACTGGACCTGGAACTGGGCCTGTTGGCGGCCCCGGACTACTGGCAGGCCGCGCTGGACACCCGGCCCGAGACAGCGCCCCGGGCCGGGCTGTTCGGCGAGGTGCAGGGTGCCAACTTCTGGCTGGACTATACCCGCCTGCAAGAGGAATGGGAGGCGGTCTTTGGCGCCGACACGGTGCAGTTCCGCTCGATCAACCGCGACCGGCTCTGGTCAGAGGAGGCGACGGATGAACTGCGCGCCGCCTTCGGCATTTCCGCCCAGATCGACAAGGCCGAGGCAGAGGATCTGCCGCGCCTGCCCGCGGCGGCCTGGCTGACCCGCGCGCGGCTGTTCAACGACGCGGTGCTGCGCCTTCTCGACCGGCAGGACATCCTGCTGCCCCGTCCGCTCTGGCGCAAGCTGTTGGCAGAGATCAAGGTGCCCGGCGGCGCGATCCTCGCGGGCGGCCTCTCGGCCCTTTCCATGCGCTTCGAAGAGGACATCGCCGCCCTTTGCGCCGCCCATCCCGGCATGTCGCCCGAGGACATGGAGGCCGACCCCATGTGCGGCGACTGGACAGAGACGGACCCGACGCGCGGTTTCCGCGCGACGCAATACCTGATGGCCTTCCGCTGGCGCATCGCCCAGGGCGACAAAGAGGAACGCGTGGCCCGGGCCGAGGAACTGGCCCATCTGACCGGCGACACCCCGGCAGAGCCGGACACACCGCCCCTGACCGACGCCGCGGCAGAGACCCTGCCCGCGCAGGCAAAACAGAATTTCGTGCGGCTGCACGGCTCGCCCTATGCGCCGCACAACAAGCTGGGCCGCGTCAACGAAGAGGACCTGGCCGCCGCCTTCACCCCTGCCCCGCATCGCCTTTTGCCCAAGGGGTCGACCGGCAATGTGATCGTGGCCTGCATGAAGAACGAGGGGCCCTATATCCTCGAATGGATCGCCTATCACCGCGCGGTCGGTTTCGACACTTTCCTGATCTATACCAACGATTGTTCCGACGGCACGGTCGAGATCCTGCAGCGGCTGGATGCCCTGGGCATCGTCCATCACCGCGACAACAACACCTGGTCCGGCAAGTCCCCGCAACAGCACGCGCTGGATGCCGCGCTGGACGAGGAGGTGATCCGGCAGGCCGACTGGATCGCCCATATCGACGTCGATGAGTTCGTCAACATCCGCTGCGGCAATGGCACGCTCTCGGACGTGTTCCAGCGGGTGCCGGACGCCACCAATATCGCGATGACCTGGCGGCTGTTCGGGCACAATGGCGTGCGCCGTTTCCAGGACCGTTTCGTGATCGAGCAATTCGATACTTGCGCCCCGAAATACTGCCCCAAGCCGCACACGGTCTGGGGTTTCAAGACCATGTTCCGCAACATCGGCGCCTACGAAAAGATCTCGTGCCACCGGCCCAACAAGCTGGCCGAGGGGTTCGAGGACCGCGTGAAATGGGTCAACGGCTCGGGCCGCGACATGACGGAGGCGGCGATCCGCAACGGCTGGCGCAGTTCCAAGCGGACCATCGGCTATGACCTGATCCAGCTCAACCATTACGCCCTGCGGTCCGCCGAAAGCTTCCTGATCAAGCGTCAGAGGGGCCGCGCCCTGCATGTCGACCGCAACATCGGGCTGAACTACTGGATCCGCATGGACTGGTCGGTGCACCGCGACATCACCATCAAGCGCAACATCCCCCGCGTCCGGGCCGAATATGACCGGCTGATGCGCGACGACACCCTGCGCGCCGCGCATCACCGGGCGCTGGAATGGCACCGCGCCAAGGCCGCCGAACTGCACGGCATGCCCGAGTTCGAGGAACTCTACCGGCAGGCGCTGGCGCTGGACCTCACGGAAACCGAACGCGTGGCCTATGCGCTCGCCCTCGACATGGAGACCTGAGATGGACGGCGCCGAGTCCGCCCCACGCGATCCCTACCTGCACTCGCGCGGGCTGAAGATCCCCAAGCATCCGCAGATCACCAAGGGCCGCATTCGCGGCGCACTGAAATCCGACACCTACGAGCGCAAGGAATGCGACGCGGTCATGCGCGTCGTGCGCCCGGGCGACCGGGTGCTGGAGCTGGGCGGCGGCATCGGCTACATGTCCACGCTTCTCTCGGTGAAGAAACAGGTCGCGCGCGTGGTCAGCTACGAGGCGAACCCGGCGCTGATCCCCTACATCCGCTCTGTCCACGCGGCCAACGGGGTGGAAAACGTCGACCTGCGCAACGCGCTGCTGTCACCGCAAGCGGGCGATCCCGTCCCCTTCTACGTCCGCAGGAACTTCCTCGCCTCCTCGATGGACCGCGAGGCCGACCCGGACAGCGTGACAGAGGAAGTCCCGATCATGCAGCACGCCATCGCCCCGGTGCTGGAGGCGGAAACGCCCGATGTCCTGGTCTGCGACATCGAGGGCGCCGAGGCTGATCTGCTGCCGGCCGGCGACTGGTCCGGCTTGCGCGCCGCCGTGATCGAGCTGCACCCGCAATGGATCGGGCAGTCGGGCGTGCAGGCGGTCTTTGACGCCATGCACAGCGCCGGGCTGACCTATTTCCCCAGGGCCTCCGAGGCCAAGGTCGTCACCTTCCGCAAGGGCTGGTGATGGCTCCCGGGACATGTCCCCGTCCCGGCCTCTGCGCCGGGACCTTCCGCCACGGGGGCGCCGCGTGAAGATCACCGCCGTTCTCTGTGTCCGTAACGAGGGCGCCTTCCTGCTGGACTGGCTGGCGCATCACCTGGCCTGTGGCGTGACCCATGTGGTCGCGCTCTCGAACGATTGCCAGGACGGCACCGACGCGATCCTCGACCGGCTGGCACAGGTCGCGCCGCTGACCCATATCCGCAACGATGGCCCCCATGACGAACGCGGCATCCAGTTCACCGGGTTGAAACTGGCCGACGCGGCGCCCGCCGTCACCGGGGCCGACTGGCTGCTGGCGCTGGACATCGACGAATACGTCAATGTCCACGCAGGCGGCCGCACCCTGCCCGCGCTGATCGCCGCCCTGCCCGAGGCCACGGCCATCACGCTCACCTGGCGGCTCTTCGGCAATGCCGGGGTGGCGCGTTACGCCGATGCACCGATCACCGGGCAATTCACCGCCGCCGCGCCGGTGGTCATGCACTGGCCCTGGCGCGCGGCGATGTTCAAGACGCTCTACCGCAATGACGGCACCTATGCCCGGCTGGGCGTCCACCGCCCCCGCGCGCCCGACAAGTCAAGGCTCGACAACGCACGCTGGTTCGACGGCGAGGGCCGCGAGCTGGACGACCAGTTCCGCACCCGCCGCATCTTTTCCCAGTACGGCCGGTCGAACTATGCGCTGGCCCAGCTGAATCACTACGCCCTCGGCGCGATGGAAAGCTACCTGCTCAAGGCCGACCGGGGCCGCGCGGTCCATTCGGACCACGCGCTTGGCATGGACTACTGGGTCGAGCGCAACTGGTGCAACGAGGAAGACCGCAGCATCCTGTCCCTGCCCGGCGTGGCAGAGCGCCGCGCCGCGTTCGCCGCCGACCCGGAGCTGGCCCGGCTGCACGCCGGGGCGGTCGCCTGGCGCCACCAGAGGCTGGAGGCCTTGCTGGCGCAGGAACCCTACCGCGCTCTCTTTGCGCGCCTGCTGATGACTCCGCCCTCACGCCCGGTGCCGATCCAGGCCGCGCGCGTGCTGGCCCGTCACGCCGCCCGCGCAAAACAGGCCGGCGACCAGCATTGATTTCGCACGCCTGCGTGTGCACGCGGATCGGACGTCAAGGATAAAATGTTTTTTCTTTTTGCACCTTTTTCGGCTGAACGGTTGAATCCTCAACCTGAAACCCTAGCAATTCAATGGGTTGAACGTTCCAACTTTTTGCCAAGGAGATTTCCATGCCCACCAACTACGAAGCACAGGGCAATGTCCTGCTGTCCGGCGTCACATTCAACGGCACCGAAGGTGCCCCTGGCAGCAGCCTGAACTGGGGTGGCCTGTTTTCCGCCGATGATACTTCGGGCACAATCGTGGACCAGGACGACGACGGCCGGCTGGACGCGGGCGTCGACACCTTCGCCAGCGGCGGAGCAACCTTCACCGGCTACACGATTTCGGGCGGTGACGGTGTCGAATACCCCGTCTTTACCGACGGTGGCGGCAACTATGCGCTGGTCATTCCCGATGCGACCACGCAGACGCTGGTCGCCAATTCCGGCACCTCGAACACGTTCCAATCCGAAACCAGCGACAGCAACGTCTACCTCTGCTTCGGCAAGGGCACCCTGATCTCGACCCCCGAGGGCGCGCGCGCCGTGGAAACCCTGTCGATGGGTGACCCCGTGCTGACGCCCGATGGCCGCAGCGTGCCGGTGAAATGGGTCTGGACGCAGGAAGTCTCGACCCGCTTCGGCCCGGCCGACCGCCTGCAACCCGTGCGCCTGCGCGCGGGCGCCCTTGGCGATGGCCTGCCGCAGCGTGACCTGGTGCTGACCGCCGACCATGCGCTGCTGATCGACGGGATGCTGGTCAATGCCAGTGCGCTGGTCAACGGCGATACAATCGACTGGCTGCCGCTGTCCGAGCTTGGCGAGAGCTTTGCCGTCTATCACATCGAGACCGAGGACCACGAGATCATCCTGGCCGAGGCCACGCCGTCGGAAACCTATATCGACCACGTCGGCCGCCGCAGCTTTGACAACTACGCCGACTACATCGCGCAGTTCGGCGAAGAACCGGCGCTTGCCGAGATGCCGATGCCGCGTGTCAGCTCGCGCCGCCTGCTGCCCCCGGCGCCCAAGGCACGCCTGGCCGGCAACCGCGCCGCCTGAGGCAACACGCAGAACGAGGCGCCGCCCTCACAGGGCGGCGCTTTCACATCACGGCGCCGCCGCACCCTTTTGCCACCCGCGCACCACAATCTCGCCGAAAATACCGGGTATATTCGCCTCAAATCCGCGTCTTATTTTGCGGAATACGAGGGACCGCCCGGTATGGAATCGCACCAAAGTACTTTTGCCCCCGACCTCAGCCACCTCTCCCGCAGCGAGTGGCTTGGCGCGCTCAGGCGCATCGGAGAGGAACAGGGGTTTGCCGAACCGATGGGCAAGACCCATGCCGCCATCTTCGTCGAGGACGGCGACACGCTGATCGTGAGCTTCGAGAGCATGTCGGGGATCGAGGCGCTGTCGGAAACCCGCACCCCCATCGGGTTCGACATGGTGGGCGGCGCGGGCTGGTCCTCGCTCTCGTTGCTCAGCCACGGCGACACATGGTTCCGCGATCCCCGCGTCTATGCCTTTTTCGACCAGTTGCAGGACGATGGTTTCTTCGACGAGTTCGAGACGGTGCTGTTCTACGGCGCCGGTCCCTGCGGCTATGCCGCCGGCGCCTATTCCGTCACCGCCCCTGGCGCCCGCGTCCTGATGCTGCAACCGCAGGCCACGCTGGACCCGCGCGTCGCCGAATGGGACGACCGCTTTGCCGAGGAACGCCGCCGGGACTTCACCTCGCGCTACGGGTTCGCGCCGGAAATGATCGACGCCGCCGACAAGGCCTGGGTGATCTACGATCCGCGCGAACGGCTGGATGCGATGCATTCCGCCCTGTTCGAAAAACCCAATGTCGCCCGCTACCGCGCGCCCTTCATGGGCGGCGCGCTTCAGGCCGATTTCCGGGCGCTCGACCTGCTTCCCGGCCTGCTCTCCGCCGCCGCCGAGGACCGCCTTTCCCCGGCGCTCTTTGCCTCGATGCTGCGCGCCCGGCGGGATCACCCGCCCTACCTGCGCCGCCTGCTGCACCGGCTGGACGCCGATGGCCGGACGGAGCTGACGCGCATCCTGTGCGAGAACGTGGTGGCGCGGATGCATGCCCCCCGCTTCCGTCGCCGCCTGGCCCAGATCGAGGCCACCGACGACAGCGCCTGAGACGCCCCACGACAGGCTGGCGCGGCGCCGGTCCGCGTGCTAACGGCTCAGGCATGGAACAGATCAGCATCCGCCGCCCCGACGACTGGCACCTGCACCTGCGCGACGGCGCCATGCTGCAGGGAATCGCCCCCGAAAGCGCCCGCGACTTCGCCCGCGCCATCATCATGCCCAACCTCGTGCCGCCCGTCGTGACCGGCGACCAGGCCGCCGCATATCGCGACCGCATCCTGGCCGCCCTGCCCGAGGGCGCCGATTTCAAGCCGCTGATGACGCTCTACCTGACCGAGGAAACCGACCCCCACGACGTGGTCCGCGCCCATGCGGACGGCATCGTGACGGCAGTGAAACTCTACCCGGCGGGCGCCACGACCAACTCTGCCTCCGGCGTGCGCGACTTCGACAAGGTGCGCGGCGTGCTCGAGGCGATGGCAGAGGCGGGCATTCCCCTCTGCGTGCATGGCGAAGTGGTCGACGCGGATGTCGACATCTTCGACCGCGAGGCCGTCTTCATCGACCGCATCCTGGACCCGGTCCGCCGGGCCACCCCCGGCCTGCGCGTCGTGATGGAACATATCACCACCCGCCAGGGTGCCGACTACGCCCGCGCGGGCGGCGATGACCTGGGGGCCACGATCACCACGCATCACCTGGTCATCAACCGCAACGCCATCCTGGTGGGCGGGATCAAGCCGCATTACTATTGCCTGCCCGTCGCCAAGCGCGAGGAACACCGGCTGGCGCTGCGCGCCGCCGCCACCTCGGGCGATGCCAGCTTTTTCCTGGGCACCGACAGCGCACCGCACATCGACCCGCTCAAGGAAAACGCTTGCGGCTGCGCGGGCTGTTTCACTGCCACCAACACCCTGTCGATCCTCGCCGAGGTCTTTGAACAGGACGGCGCGCTAGACCGGCTTGAGGCGTTCACCTCGCTCAACGGCCCGGCCTTCTACCGCCTGCCCCCGAACGAGACGCGCGTGACCCTGACCAAGGGCGAACCGGTCAGCTACCCGGACAAGATCGAGACCGGCGACGGCCCGGTGACGGTCTTCAATCCAATGATGCCCCTGCATTGGCGGGTGGGCTGAGCGGCACACCCGCGGCCCTTGCCCCCGAGTACAGCCGATCACGCGTGGCCGGATCATGGATCGCACGGGCGACGGCATAGGTGTCCAGGCTGAAATCGGGTTTCAGTTCAAGCAGGCGATCCCTTGCGGCCTCTGCCGCGGGCTGGTCGCCCAGATGCGCCGCCGCCGCCGCGGTATAAAGATGGCGCTCGATGAAATCGGGCGCCTCTTCCAGCGCCGAGATGGCCGCGCGGTACTGGCCCAGGTTGAACCGCGACAGACCCGCGCCCACGGCGTACCAGGCCGGCCAGTCCGGGTTGAGCACCTTGGACCGATCCGACCAGGCGACGGAATCCTCGCCCAGTTCCCCGCGCCAGTTCCCGATCCAGGCGGCCTCGGCCAGGATGTCGGGGTTGTTGGGCGCCAGCTCCACCGCCCGCCGCAACAGCTGCTCGGCGCGCAGCGTCTCGCCCCGGTGACCGGCCAGCCAGTTCATCTGCACCAGCACCTGCGGCTCTTCCGGTGCCAGGCGCGCCGCCGTCTCGATCGCCTCGATCCGGTCCGCAAAGATCGGTGCTAGCGCCTCGGGCGTGGCCGCGTTGCTGCCGCGCAGGGCATGCACGACCGCCAGTGTACCCCAGGCCTGAACAAACTGCGGGTCCAGTGCGATGGCCGTTTCAAGATGGGCCACGGCGATCTCGTAGTCGGCGGGGGTAAATCGGTGCTTGTGCTCGGTTCCGATCAGGAAATGTTCATAGGCGTCGAGGTTCTCGGTCCCGCGCCGATGCACCGCTCGGCGGTCGTTGCTGGCAATCGCACCGGTCCAAGTCCCGCGCAGCGCGCCGGTCACACGGTCGGTGATCGCATCCTGGATTGCAAAGAATCCGCCCGTCCCGTCTCGCCATGTTTCGCCCCAGACGATCTCTCCGCTGGACACTTCCACAAGGCGCGCCTGCACGGCGATCCGGTCGCCCTCGGCCTGGATGCTGCCGGCAAGCCGATAGCGGGCCGCGCCCTGTTCGCCCTCGATCACGCGCAACCAGCCCTCATCCGACAAGGTATTGGCAATATCCCCCGCCAGGGCCCGGCCCAGCCGGTCCCAGCGTATGTCGTCGCTGTCGTTGCGGAACGCCCCGACCAGCACGGAAGGACGTTCTGCCAGTGAGGCCTCGCCCTTGAGACCCGGCCAAAGCAGCAGGGCCAGCGCGACAAGCATCCCTCCGGCCAGCACACCCAAACCCAGCAGGGCCGCACCGCGCGGTCGGGCGACCTGCCCCGAACCGGGGCGCGTGCCCGCCCCTTCGCCCGCAGCCTTCAATACCAGCCGATAACCCCGGCGCGGTACGGTTTGCAGCGCCATTCCAGCATGATCTTTCAGCGCCCTGCGCAGTTCCGAAACGCATTGATACAACGAGTTTTCGGAAACATGCGTCTCGGGCCAGACCGCATCCAGAAGCTCATCCTTGCTGACCACCTCACCCGGACGAGCACGGAAGTAAGCCAGCATCGCGGCCGCATGGGGCCGCAGCGCACTGTCATCAAATTCCCTACCCGACGTCGTGTCGGCCTGCTGCGATTCGGCAATCATTTCGGGCAATCACGCTCCTATAGCCCTCAAATTAGCAGAGTTTGGCGAGAATTCAGAAAACTTTCAGGACCCGTTCAGGACTTTCCGGCCGTTCGCGCCTCAGACTCCTGGCATATGCAAGGGAGACTTTGGTCGTGGATATCCTCATCGACGCATTGCTCGCCTGGATTGGCGAAGAGACAGATTATGACACCCATGACCTGCCGCACCCGATTGTGCGCGTCATGAGCCCGCAGGAGCTGACCCGCGAATATTACAGCGGCGTCGCCCATCTGATGCCCGAGGACGGGGTAGACGACCGTCTGAACGCGCTCTTTGCACGCACCGACGGCCCGAATGGCACGATCTACCTGCTGGCCCCGGCCCATATCGACTATGCCGAAGACTTCGACAGCCCCACGGACAACCCCCTGTGGCGAGAGATCCTGCTGCACGAACTGGTCCACTACGTTCAATGGAAAAGCGGCGCCTCGCAAAGCTGGGACTGTCTCGCGATGGGCGAGCCGGAGGCCTACACCCTGGGCGGGCGCTACCTGAAGAAGACGCGCACCACCGACCCGCTTCCGAACCGGATGTTCTGGGGCCGGATCTACGCCCGCTGCTGAGCACTGCGCGCGGTTTGTACAAAATGCGGATTTCGGCGTACAAAACGTACGTTTTGTACAAGACC
>NZ_JARAMO010000331.1:0-50723 GCF_028807275.1 Mameliella sp. AT18 | reverse complement strand
ATGCCGAATTTCACCGGCGTCAGCGCGATACCCTTCTTGAGAATCGGGTTGGCCGCGTTCCACTCTGCCACCGCCGCCCGCCTGCCTGCGTAATCGTAGGACATCTCCAGCGCCTCTGTCATCTCGTGCAGGATGAAATCCTCGACCGTCTGGCCATAGGGCGTGACGGTCCTGGGCTTCTTCTTGGCGGAAATACCCCCCGGGGGGCTCGGCTCTGCCGAGCGGGGGGCGGCGCCCCCCTCCATCGGGTCGTAGTAATTCGCCTTTCGCACCGTCAGCGGATCGCGGCCCAGCACATGGGCGACGTGATCCATGACGCGCTCGATCCCCACCATGCCCTGCGGGCCGCCAAAGCCGCGATAGGCGGTGGCACTGCACATGTTGGTGCGCAGCCGGTGGCTTTCGATCCGGACGGCGGGCAGGAAATAGGCGTTGTCCGCGTGCAACATGGCACGATCGGCCACCGGCAAGGACAGGTCCTGCGACCAGCCGCAGCGGGTGTATTGCCGGAACGCGATCCCCTGAACCACGCCCTCCGCATCGACCCCCACGCGATAGTCGATGCGGAAATCATGCCGCTTGCCGGTGATCACCATGTCGTCGTCGCGGTCATAGCGCATCTTGGCGGGGCGTTTGGTGGCGGCGGCCACCACCGCGCAGGCCACGGCCAGCGCGTTGCCCTGGCTTTCCTTGCCACCAAAGCCGCCGCCCATGCGCCGCGTCTCGACCCGCACGTTATGCATCCGAAGGCCCAGAGCATCGGCCACCTTGTGCTGGATCTCGGTCGGGTGCTGGGTCGAGGAATGGACCAGCATGTCGCCGTCTTCCTGCGGAAAGACAAGGGCGGCCTGGCCTTCCAGGTAGAAGTGCTCCTGCCCGCCCATTTCGATCCGGCCTTCGATGACATGCGGCGCGCCGTCGATGGCGGCCTCCACATCGCCGCGCGCCCAGATGCGCGGGCCTTCTTCGAACCGGCTGTCGGCGGCCAGCGCTTCCTCGATGGTCAGGATCGGGGGCGCGGCTTCGGTCTCGATCCGTGCCTTGGCGACGGCGCGCCGCGCCGCGAGGTGGCTTTCGGCGGCGACGAGGAACACGGGCTGGCCTTGGTAATGCAGCGTGCCGTCCGACAGCAGCGGCTCGTCATGCAAGGAGGGTGAGCAGTCGCACTCCGACGGCAGGTCATCGAAGGTCCAGACCCCCACGACACCGGGCGCGGCGCGCACCGCGTCGAGGTCGAGCGCGGTCAGCCGACCGGCGGCGATGGGCGAAAGGCCAAAGGCGAGGTGCAGGCAATTGGCGGGCGTCGGGATGTCGTCGACGTAACGTGCCTTGCCGGTCACATGCAGCGGCGCCGCGTCATGGGGGAGGGGTTTCGCGACGCTCATGGCCGCACCTCCAGCACATTCGTGGCCTGTCCCATGTCCTCGGCCCGGTAGCGGCGCAGCATGTTCCGCGCGGCGGTCAGGCGATAGTCGGCGCTGGCACGCATGTCGCTCATGGGGGCAAAGTCCTGCGCCCAGGCGGGGCCGGTGGCGTCCAGCGTGGCCTCGGTCCACGGCTGGCCGGTGAGGGCGACCTCCACATGCGATGCCCGCTTGGGGATGCCTGCCATGCCGCCAAAGGCGATGCGGGCGCTGGTCACGATGCCCTCCGTGACAGTCAGGTTGAAAGCGCCGCAGACGGCCGAGATGTCCTGGTCGAAGCGTTTCGACAGTTTGTAGACGCGCAAGGAGGACAGGGCTTTGGGAATGGTCACCGCCTCGACAAATTCGCCCGGGGCACGGTCCTGCTTGCCGTAGTCGATAAAGAAGTCCTCCAGAGGTATCTCGCGCCGGGTGTCGCCCTGGCGCAGGTGCAACGTCGCGTTTGCCGCGATCAGCGCGGGCGGGTTGTCCCCGATGGGCGAGCCGTTGGCGATGTTGCCGCCGATGGTGGCGGCGTTGCGCACCTGGGTAGAGCCATAGCGGCGGATCATCTCAGCATAGCCGGGGCACAGCGGTTTCATCAGCGCCTGCACGCGGTCCATCGTGACGCCTGCGCCGATGCGATAGCCGCTATCCGTCTCCTCGATCCCCTGCAGGTCGGCGCAGCGGTTCAGGAAG
The DNA here is from genome assembly GCF_028807275.1 of Mameliella sp. AT18. Lineage (NCBI taxonomy): Bacteria > Pseudomonadati > Pseudomonadota > Alphaproteobacteria > Rhodobacterales > Roseobacteraceae > Antarctobacter > Mameliella sp. AT18. The sequence goes on along the minus strand of NZ_JARAMO010000331.1, from coordinate 48,621 downwards.
ATCACCGTATCGAGGTCGCGCAACTGTTTCGTCACCCATAGGCCCACGTCCGTGGCCCCGGCAACCAGCGTGGCCTGCGGATGTTCCGCGTAGAGCCGCGCGAGGTCATCGGCGGTCGTCGGGGCGTGGCAGGTCGGCGAAGGGCTTTCCGCCATTTCAGCGCCTCGGTACGCCTGATCGCCGCTGATCCAGTCGGGCACCGGCTGATCCTCTGCCACCCGGGCGGCGCGCAGGATCGGCGCATAGCCCGTGCATCGGCAGAGGTTGCCCGCCAGGGCGTCCTTGTGGCCGGTGTCTCCGTTCAGATGCGCCGTGGCCATCGAGACCGCAATGCCTGGCGTGCAAAAGCCACACTGGCTGCCGTGACAATCCACCAGCGCCTGTTGTACGGGGTGCAGCGTGCCGTCCGGGCCGGAGAGGCCCTCGACCGTGCGCACCGCCTTGCCGTGCAATTGCGGCAGGAAGAGGATGCAGGCATTCAGGGCGCGCGCGCCGCGCTCGTCCGTCACCATGACGGTGCAGGCGCCGCAGTCGCCCTCGTTGCAACCCTCCTTGGTGCCGGTAAGGCCGCGCCTCTCGCGCAGCCAGTCGAGCAGCGTTTCGGTGGGTGACACCTCAGCCAGCTCAACGCTCTCTCCATTGAGAAGAAAGGCGATGTTCATCAGGTTGTGACCCGCCGCCTTACCGAATCCCCCGCGATTTTTTCGCAGGGTGCGCGCCCTCGATGCGGCGTAGAAAACGCGCCCTTGTCCCTGTTATCGGCGGTCAGGCTAGGCGGGCAGGATGCGGCAAGGCAAGGGAAAAACGCCTGCAGATTGATCGTCACCGCCCGTTTCGGCGCCAAATCGGGCGGTGGCTGCTGACATCACAGGCTGCGTGCGATGTCCAGCATCTGGTCGGCGGCGGTGTTCCAACCCTTGCTGAAACCCATTTCCTCGTGCTTGTCGCGCGCAGCCGTGTCGTTGTGCAGCGCGGTCGCCGTGTAGAAGGTGCCCCCGTCGCGCGGTTCAAAGGTCACGATCGCGGTCATGAAGGGCTGGGCCGCGGGCCGCCAGCCAGCTTGCAGGGCATCGGTGAAAACCAGCCGCCGTTCGGGATCGACGGCCAGGAAACAGCCTTCGTTCGGCATGTCGGCCTGGCTGCCGTCGGGCAGCGGGCCTGCCATGCGGGTAAAGAATCGCCCGCCCGGGCGCAGGTCGATCACGGCCTCGGTCACATGCCAGGGTCTGGGGCAGAACCACTGCATCAACAGCTCCGGTTCGGTCCAGCAGCGCCAGAGCGTCGCGGGCGGTACGTCCATCATGCGTTCAAGGCGCAGGTCAAGATCGGGATCGAGGTCGGGCATGGGTCAGTCCTTTTTGGATGCAGCGTCAAGGGATTTGGCGAAACTCTCCAGCCGGTCGGTCTGTTCCTCCCAGAGGCGCCTTTGGCGGGCGAGCCAGTGTTCTGCCTCTGCAAGAGGCGCGGCCTCGATATGGACCGTGCGCACCCGGCCCTGTTTCTCGGACCGGATGAGACCGGCAGACTCGAGTTTGCGCAGGTGTTTCAGGAAGGAGGGCAGGGCCATGTCGTGCGGGGCGTGCAGTTCTGACACCGGGGCAGGGCCGCCGACCAGCCGTTCGATCACGGCGCGGCGGGTGGGGTCGGCCATCGCGCCGAAGAAGCTGTCGAGATGGTTAGCCATGAGGCTACCTATTCTCGCAGCATGTCTTGCGTCACGAGAAACCTAGCTGAATGGCTAAGTGTTGTCTTGCTGCGAGAGGTCGTCACGCAACTTGGCGATTTCCTCTGCCACGGGGCCAGAGGGGCAGGCGGCCCGTTCCGACCAGGCCGAAAAGCGTTCCAGCAAGGGCAGGAAGGTCTGGATCTCTTCCATCGTCCAGTCCTTAAGGTAAGAACCAAGCACGAGGAACTTGTAGCTGCGCACCGCCTCGACCGCCTGTTTGCCGGTCTCGGTCAGTTCCAAAACGGCGCGGCGCGCGTCCTGCTGGCTGACCGCGCGGCGCAGAAGGCCGCGTTTGATCAGCTGGCTGGTCAGGCGGCTGGCGCGTGACGGGTCGATGGCCAGCCGTGTCGCCACGGTCGAGACCATCGTTTCCTCTCCGGAGGCTTCGCCGAATTCGTTGACCGGCGCCGAGACCGCCATCAGCACGTCCAGCTCGGCAAGTTCCATCCGCAGGCCAAGGTCTTCGAGCGCGCGCAGGCCCAGTTCCCGCTTGACCACCTTGCGGCGCCAGATCTGCAGCACGGCGTCGATGTCGAAGGCGGCTTCTGCCACTTCTCCGCCGATCCCGGCGCGGTCCAGTTGCGCCTTCAATCTGTCATCCCGCGCGGTCATGCAGCCCCCGATGTGCAATATTGCGTGCTTTCGACAAATGCATGACGTTGACATGCTTTTGCGTTTGGCACATATTTAGGCCCAGATCCCAGGCGATGCAATCCGGTCGCCTGCGCCGAATCCGCCCGGTGCCGGCGCGCTGTCCCCGTTTCAAGGAAGTTTCCATGTCCCTGGCCGAAACCCCTGTTGCCCTTGCCGACGACCAACCAGACCCGGCCACGCTGCGCCTGGCGCTGATCGCGATCGCGGCGACCTTGCTCTTTGCCTCTCTTGGTCAGACCATCGTGTCCACCGCAATGCCGATCATGGTCGCGGACCTTGGCGGGATGGATCATATCACATGGGTGATCACTGCCTACCTCATGGCGTCGACCATCGGCGCGCCTGTGGCGGGAAAGCTCTCTGATCTTTACGGTCGCAAGATTGTCCTGCAGGCCGGCATCCTGGTTTTCGTGCTGGGCGCGGTGATCTGCGGGACGGCTGTCTCGATGGAGATGGTGATCGCCGGGCGCGTGGTGCAGGGGCTGGGCGGCGGCGGGCTGATCGTCACCTGCATGACCGCCGTTGGCGACCTGATGCCGCCGCGTGAGCGGGGCAAGGCGCAGGGGTTCCTGGGGGCGGCCTTTGGCGTATCGACGGTGATCGGCCCTCTTCTGGGCGGGGCCATCGTGCAGAGCATCGGCTGGCACTGGATTTTTTTCGTCAACCTCCCGGTGGGCGTGGTGGCCTTTGTCGTTCTGAACCGCGCGCTGCCCTCGCCGCTGGAGCGGTCGGGCAAGCCGGTAGATTACCTGGGGGCGGCGCTGCTGGCAGCGATCCTCGGGTGCATCGTTCTTTTGCCCAGCATCGCGGGCAGCTATGGCTGGTCCAGCCTGCCGGTGACGTGGTTGTTCATCGGCCTCGCCCTTGCACTGGCCGGCTTCATCCGGACAGAGCGGCGCGCCAAAGAGCCGATCCTGCCGCTGCCGCTGTTTTTCAACAACACTTTCCTGGTGACCAACGCGGTCGGCTTCCTGGTGGGCATGGGGATGTTCGGCACCATCACCTTTCTGCCGCTGTTCCTGCAGATGGTGAAGGACATCAGCCCGACCGTCTCCGGCCTGTTCCTGGTGCCGATGATGGGCGGGTTGATCCTGTCGTCCACGGCGGCAGGCAAGATCATGTCTGCGACCGGCCACTACAAGCTGATGCCAGTGCTGTCGACGGGCCTTCTGACCCTGGCGCTGCTGGGCATGTCGCGGCTGGATGCGGCCAGCGCGCTTTGGTTCATCGGCGGGGTCATGGTGCTGGTGGGCTTGGGGCTGGGGCCGGTCTTTGCCGTGGGGGTCGCGGCGGTCCAGAACGCGGTGCCGCGGTCGATGATGGGCGTGGGCACGGCCTCGACCAACATGTTCCGGCTGATCGGCGGCTCCGTCGGCACGGCTGTTTTTGGCGCGATGTTCAGCGCCGGGCTGATGCGCAACCTCGCCGGAGAGATCCCGGGCGGCGTTTCGGGCGGCATCGGTGCGCTGGGCGCCAATGTGGTGCAAGCACTGCCGGAAGAGGCCCAGGCGCGGGTGCTCGACGGGTTCTCGGACGCTTTGCACCCGATTTTCTGGGCGGCGGCGGCAGCGGCTTTGCTGGCCTGTCTTGCCTCGATGCTGCTACGCGAGGAACCGCTGGGCGAGACCTGATCCGTCAGGGCCGGTCCGGCACCATGAACTCGGCGATGCGGTTGATCGCCGAGGTGACGTTCAGGATGCCGTTATGCCCGCCGTGGTCGTATTCTTCCATCTGCGCGCCGGGCCAGGCAGCGGCAAGGGGGCGCGCCTTTTCGACCGGGGCGGCGTAATCGTTGCGGGACTGAACGATCAAAAGGTCCTCGTCCCGGGTTTCGGCCACCGGCAGCCAGGGGCGATCAATGGGGCAGGGAGCGCCGAGCGCGCTCACCCGATCGACGAACTGTTCGAGGCAGCGGCCCGACAGCCCGTATTGCCGCCCGCCGAGGCGGATCAGCCCGGGCAGGTCCAGTGGGACCGAGATCAGCGTCATGCGCGGTGCCGAAATACCCCGTTCAAGCGCGTGGAACATCGCGTTCGCGGCGACGCAATGGGCGACGATCCCCGCGTAGGGCCCTTCGGACTGCGTGGCCCGGCAGATTGCGTCCACGATGTCACCGAGACTGCAGACCCTGCGCTTGGCGTGGCCGTGGCCGGGATAGATCAGCATGTCGACCGTAGCCCCCCGTTTCTGCAGGGCGCGGACTACACGGGTGAACTGGCGGATGTGTCCGTCATGTCCGGGTGCGATCAAAACGCGGGGCGCATCGGCCGCGTTCCCGCGAAAGCGCGAGCGCAAGACAAAGCAGTCCTGTCCCAGGTCGACGATTTCGAACCGATGTGACCGGCCCGCAAGCCTATCCAGCACGGCCTGGTGGGAGGTCAGGTAACGGCGTGCCAGTTTGTCGGCGGCCAGGCGGGGTGCAAGGATCGTTGCCGACAGCAGCACCGTACGGCGCAGTCGGGCCCGCAGGCCGCGGCCGGGTGTCAGGTTCGGGGCGGAACTGTCGGGGGAGGTGGACCCGGGCGCCGTTTCGACACGCGCAATACTATCTGCATGGATCTGCATGACTGGTACTGAAATCCCATCGGCGGCATGTGACTTTCCTGGGCTCAGAATGACACTAAAATACAATCAGGGCACGACTTTGTCGGGATTGTGCCCACGGCGGGGCCGTTCGGAAGTATGCCGCCATTCCCGGGATCGGGGCACGGATTGGGGCTTTTGCCAGAAAAGACCACAGCATAGGGTATGCAAATGGCCGATCCCCGATTCATTCACCTGCGTGTCCACACCGAATATTCCCTGCTCGAAGGCGCCGTGCGGCTGAAAAAGCTGCCCGGGCTCTGCACCGACATGGGAATGCCCGCGGTGGCCGTGACCGACACCAATAACCTCTTTGCCGCGCTGGAGTTTTCCGTCGGTGCCAGCGGCGCCGGCGTGCAGCCGATCATCGGCTGTCAGGTCGATCTGCGCTATATCGATCCGCAGCCGGGGGAACGCCCGAAACCGCCCGCGCCGCTGGTCCTGCTGGCCCAGACAGAGACCGGGTACGAGCACCTGATGAAGCTCAACTCGTGCCTGTACCTGCGCAAGGATACGGAACTGGCCCATGTGACGCTGGACGAGCTGGCGGCGCATTCCGAGGACGTGATCTGCCTCAGCGGCGGGCCGGACGGGCCGGTGGGACGGCACCTGCGGCAGGGTCATCGCGGCGCGGCGCAGGCCCTGATGACGCGGCTGGCCGAGATCTTTGGCGACAGGCTTTATGTCGAACTCCAGCGCCACCCGGGCGAGGACGGCACTCCGCCCGAGGCCGAGCGCCTGACGGAACGCGGTTTCGTCGAGATGGCCTACGAGATGAACCTGCCGCTGGTCGCCACCAACGACGTCTATTTCCCCAAGGAAAACATGTACGAGGCGCATGACGCGATGATCTGCATCGCCGACGGCGCCTATGTCGACCAGCAGGAACCCCGCCGGCGCCTGACGCCACAGCATTACTTCAAGAGTCCGCAGGAAATGGCCGTTCTGTTTGCCGACCTGCCCGAGGCGCTGGACAACACCGTCGAGATCGCCAGGCGCTGCGCCTTCATGGCCTACAAGCGCCCGCCGATCCTGCCGAAATTCGCCGATGACGAGGTCGCGGAACTGCGCCGCATGGCCAATGAGGGGCTGCAAGCCCGTCTTGCGGTGATCCCGCACGCGGTCAGTGTCGAGGAATACCAGGAGCGGCTCGATTTCGAGCTGGGCATCATCGAGGGCATGGGCTTTCCCGGCTACTTCCTGATCGTTGCCGATTTTATCCAGTGGGCCAAGGACAACACCATCCCGGTTGGGCCGGGGCGGGGGTCGGGGGCGGGCAGCCTTGTTGCCTATGCGCTGACCATCACCGACCTTGACCCGCTGCGCTACTCGCTGCTGTTCGAACGCTTCCTGAACCCGGAACGGGTGTCGATGCCGGACTTCGACATCGACTTCTGCATGGATCGCCGCGAAGAGGTGATCCGCTACGTGCAGGACAAGTACGGCCACGACAAGGTGGCGCAGATCATCACCTTTGGCGCGCTGCTGTCCAAGGCGGCGGTGCGCGACATGGGCCGGGTGTTGCAGATGCCCTATGGGCAGGTGGACCGCCTGTCCAAGATGATCCCGGTCGAGGGGGTGAAACCCGTCTCGATCGAAAAGGCGTTGCAGGACGAACCGCGCCTGGCCGAAGAGGCCCGCAACGAGGAGGTCGTCGACCGCCTGCTGAAATATGGCATGCAGGTCGAGGGGCTGCTGCGCTCGGCGGGCACCCACGCGGCGGGGGTCGTCATCGCCGACCGTCCCACGGACGAGCTGGTGCCGCTTTATCGCGATCCGCGCTCGGACATGCCGGCGACGCAGTTCAACATGAAATGGGTCGAACAGGCCGGCCTCGTGAAATTCGACTTTCTCGGCCTCAAGACCCTGACCGTGATCCAGAACGCGATGGATCTGATCTTCAAGTCCGGGCGCCCGTTGCACGTGGCGGCGGATGGCACGGAACTGTACGAACCGGCGGAAGGGGCGGAAAACCACATCAACGCCATCCCGCTGGACGACGAGGTGACCTACAAGCTCTATGCCAGCGCGAAAACGGTGGCGGTGTTCCAGGTTGAAAGCTCGGGCATGATGGATGCGCTCAAGCGCATGAAGCCAACCTGTATCGAGGACATCGTCGCGCTGGTCGCGCTGTATCGTCCGGGCCCGATGGAAAACATCCCGGTCTACTGCGAGGTCAAGAACGGCCTGCGCGAGATCACCTCTGTCCATCCGCTGATCGACCACATCCTGGAAGAGACGCAGGGCATCATCGTCTACCAGGAACAGGTGATGCAGATCGCCCAGGTCATGGCGAAATACACGCTGGGCGGCGCTGACCTGCTGCGCCGGGCGATGGGCAAGAAGATCAAGGAGGCAATGGACGCCGAACGCCCCAAGTTCACCAAGGGGGCGGCCGAAAACGGTGTCGACGCCAAGAAGGCCTCGGAGGTTTTCGACCTTCTGGAAAAATTCGCCAACTACGGCTTCAACAAATCGCACGCGGCCGCCTATGCGGTGGTCAGTTACCAGACCGCCTGGCTGAAGGCGAACCACGCGGTCGAGTTCATGGCCGGTGTCATGAACTGCGATATCCACCTGACCGACAAGCTGGCGGTCTATTTCGAAGAGGTTCGCAAGGGCCTGAAACTGTCCTGGGTGCCGCCCTGCGTGAACCGGTCTCAAGCGACTTTCGACGTTGTCGACGGCGAGCTGGTCTATGCTCTGGGTGCGCTCAAGAACGTCGGGCTCGAAGTCATGCGGCTGGTGGTCGCGGGACGGGCCGAAGGGGCGCCGCAGGGCCAGGATCGGCCCTTCGTCAACATCTATGACTTCGCGCGCCGGGTGGATCTCAAGAAGATCGGCAAGCGCCCGCTAGAGATGATGGCGCGTGCGGGGTGTTTCGATGTGCTGGATTCGAACCGGCGGCGGATCTTCGACTCGCTTGATGCGCTGGTTGCCTATTCGGCGGCGATCCACGAACAGAAGGCCAGTGCGCAGGTGTCGCTGTTTGGCGAGGCGGGCGAGGACCTGCCGGAACCGCGCCTGTCGCCGGTGTCCGATTGGCTGCCCGCAGAACGGTTGGCCGAGGAATTCAAGGCGGTCGGTTTCTACCTCTCGGGCCACCCGCTGGACGACTACATGCCGCAACTGCGCCGGGTCGAACGCAATGGCAATTTCGTGACCCTGGACGAGCTGACCCACAAGGTGCAGTCCAACGGGCCAATGCTGGCCAAGCTGGCGGGCGTGGTGGCTGGTCGGCAGGAACGCAAGTCGGCGCGTGGCAACCGTTTTGCCTTTGCCCAGCTGTCGGATCCGACCGGCGCCTACGAGGTCACGCTATTCTCGGAGGCGCTGGAGAAATCGCGCGAATACCTGGAAAGCGGCTCCAAGGTGCTGGTCACGGTCGAGGCGACGATGGAATCGGACCAGCTCAAGCTGTTGGGCCGTTCCGTCGCGCCGGTCGAGGTGGTGGTGGCCGGGGCCGGGGGCAGCGGTTTGCGCATCTATGTCGAATCCGCAGGCGCCCTGCCGCAGGTCGCCTCTGTCCTTGGGCGTGCGGCGGAACAGATGCCCAAGGCGGCGCGCGGGCCGATCCAGCTGTGCCTCAGCGACCCCAGTCTGCCGGGCGAGGTCGAACTGGACGCCGGCCTGGAATTCCCGGTCAGCCCCGAGATCAAGGGCGCGGTGAAATCGCTCGACGGGGTGCTGGCGGTCGAGGAAATCTGAACCGTATCGGCGGCCGTTGGCGCAATCTGTCGACGGCCAAGGTGGACGCGGCCCCCTTGACCGCGCTAGAACCCCCGGAGTTTTCGGGGAGAACGACATGGGCGCTCGCGTGATCAGGGGGGGATTTGTCCTCTGCGTGGGACTTTTTCTGGCTGGCTGTGGCGATCCGCTGTCCGGCGTTCCCAAGTATCAGGACGTGCCGCTGGCCGATGATGCCGGTCAGGCCGATGTGGTAACGCCGGAAACCCCGCGCACGCCGGTGACGGATGCGCCGCCCCGGCGCGGGCTCCTGGGCCTGTTCGGCGCGAGGGCCGCGGCCGCCAAGCGCGACGACGCCACGGAACTGGCCGCTGCGGGAGGCGCAACCCTCGACGAGGACGCCGACCGGCCTCGGAAACGTGCCCGCGCGCCGCGCCCCGGTGCGCCGGATGCGCGCGAGATTCCCTTTGGCACCCGGCTGCCCTATGGGCAGATCGCCCGTGTCTGCGATGCGCCGCGCCGCAAGCTGGGCAAGAAGATCGAAGGGTATCCCGAGCGCCGCAGCACCTATGTTCTTTATGACAGCGCACCGGACACAAGCAGCGCGCGCAACTTCTATCTGACCGGGTTCGACGATGGCTGTGCCCGGCAGTTCACCGCGGCGCTGGTGATCTTTGGCTCGCCTGAAAGCTACGAGCAGATCCACTATGGCCCTTCGGGAGAGGCGCAGCCGATCTCGGAGACGGACAAGGCCTATGAGAAGGTCAAGCGACGCGTCTGTGGTGTCCGCAAGGGCAAACCCTGCGGGTCCAAGATGCGGCGGCTGGAGCGCGACACTGTCTTTGTCAGCGTCTACGAGCGGTTCGGCAGCAATCCCCGCTGGAAGAACATCCTGTTGCACGACGGTGAAGTCGTCGCGATGGACATGAAGGACTGACAGGGGCGCCGGAGGTGGGCGGTGGGTTGGAACAACCCACCCTACGCGCGGGCGAATTGTGCCGCGACGATGGCGCCCTAATAATGCGGTGGTTTCTCGTCTCCGAAGATGACCCCGCCGGAGCCTTCCGCCTCGCGCGCGGCCTCTCGTTGCAAGAGCATTTCGACCCGCGCGGTGAGGCGGGTGATCTCGCGGTCCTGGCGGGCGACGGTTTCGGAGAGGTCGTCGAGCGCGCGCAGGGCGTGGGCGAGACCTTCTTCCAGTTGATCGGTTCTGTCGGTCATGGGCTGCGCTCCGTGGTTGGGTCAGGGGTGGGTATGTCTACCAGGAAGAAGCTGCAAGGCGCTCTGCTTGCCCCGCACCGGTCGAAGGGATAGAGGAAGCGCGACATATCCGACAACCGGGATGACTCATGGCCAAGCAGAAGAAAGCCCCGCGCCCCAAGGCGCAGACACCCAAGGGGTTCCGCGATTATTTCGGTCCCGAAGTGACCGAGCGCGCAGAGATGCTCAACACCATCGCCGGGGTTTACCATCAATACGGTTTCGATGCGCTGGAAAGCTCGGGCGTGGAGACGGTCGAGGCGCTGGGCAAGTTCCTGCCCGACGTGGATCGCCCGAACGAGGGCGTCTTTGCCTGGCAGGACGAGGACGACAGCTGGATGGCGCTGCGTTATGACCTGACGGCGCCCCTGGCGCGGGTCTATGCCCAGCATCGGAACGATCTGCCGCTGCCCTACCGGCGCTACGCGATGGGGCCGGTCTGGCGTAACGAAAAGCCGGGGCCGGGGCGCTATCGGCAGTTCTACCAGTGCGATGCGGATACCGTGGGTGCGGGCAGCGTGGCGGCGGATGCCGAGATCTGCGCGATGCTGGCGGATACCTTGGAGAAGGTGGGCATTCCGCGCGGGGATTACCTGATCCGGGTCAACAACCGGAAGGTTCTGAACGGTGTGCTGGAATGCATGGGGCTGGACGATGATGCCCAGCGCGATGCGGTGCTGCGGACCATCGACAAGTTCGACAAGGTAGGCGAGGCCGGGGTGCGCGAGCTTCTGGGCAAGGGCCGGCTGGATGCCTCGGGCGCCTATATCGACGGCGTTGGCCTGAGCGACGCGCAGGCCGAGCCGGTCGTCGCCTTCCTGACCTCGGGCAGGCTGGAGGCGGCGGAGACACTGGCCAACTTGCGCGCCGCGATTGGCGCGTCGACCGTGGGCGAAGAGGGCGTGGCCGAGCTGGAGCAGATCGCCGAGTTGCTGGCGGCGCAGGGCTACGGCCCTGACCGGATCATCATCGACCCGTCGGTCGTGCGTGGCCTGGGCTATTACACGGGGCCGGTCTTCGAGGCCGAGCTGACTTTCGAGATCCTTGATGAGAAGGGCCGCAAGCGGCAGTTCGGGTCTGTTGCCGGGGGCGGGCGCTATGATGATCTCGTCAAGCGGTTCACCGGGCAGGCGGTGCCGGCCACCGGTGTCAGTATCGGGGTTGACCGGCTGCTGGCGGCGCTGCGCGAAAAGGGCCGCATCGGTGGCAGCGTGCAGGGACCGGTGGTCGTGACGGTGATGGATCGTGACCGCATGGGGGACTACCAGGCGATGGTGGCAGAATTGCGCCAGGCCGGGCTGCGGGCCGAGGTTTATCTTGGCAATCCCAAGAACTTTGGCAACCAGCTGAAATACGCGGACAAGCGGGAAAGCCCTGTCGCCGTGATCGAAGGCGGTGACGAGAAGGACAAGGGCGTGGTGCAGATCAAAGACCTGATCCTTGGCGCCAAGCTGGCCGAGGATGCCAGCCTCGAGGAATGGAAAGACCATCCCAGCCAGTACGAGGTGCCGCGCGACCAGATGGTGGCCAAGGTCCAAGAGATCCTGGACCTGCACAAATGAGCCTTGCCGCGATCAAGGAAAAGGCGGCCACGCTCAAGGCGGGGTTCGTCGAAAGCGGTGCGGAGCCGGTGGATTGTCCCGTGCTGCTCCCGGCGGACACGTTGCTGGATCTCTATGGCGAGGACATCCGCACGCGCGCCTTCCTGACCCATGACCCGGTGCGGGGCGAAGTCATCCTGCGCCCGGATTTCACCGTCCCGGTGGTGCAGAAACACATGGCCGAGGGCGCGGAACCGGCGCGCTATACCTATGCCGGAGAGATCTTTCGCCGGCAGGAAGAGCACCCGGAACGCCCCTCGGAGTATCACCAGGTAGGCTACGAGGTCTTTGACCGGGCCGACCCGGCGGGTGCCGATGCCGAGGTCTTTGCCAGGTTTTCGGAGGCTCTGGCGCCTTACGGATTGCGGGCCGTGGTGGGCGATATCGGCATCCTGATCGCCGCTGTGGAAGGGCTGGAGACGTCCGAGGCGCGCAAGGCGGCGCTTATGCGGCATATCTGGCGGCCGCGCCGGTTCCGGGCGCTGCTGGATCGGTACGCGGGCAGGGCGCCGGTGCCGTCCAGCCGGACCGCGCTGCTGGCTTCGCCGGATCCGCTGTCGCTGGCCGAGCCGATGATTGGGCTGCGCGGTACCGCAGAAATCGCGGCGCGCGTCGATGCCCTGCGCGCGGATGCGCAGGACCCGGTGTTGCCGGGCGACCAGGTGGACCTGCTGGAAGCGCTGGTGAAGGTTTCGGAAACCTGCGGCAACGCGCTGGAGCAGCTGCGGGACATCGCGGTGGACATGCCTGCCATCGCCGGAGCGGTCGACCGCATGGCTGCGCGGTGCGAGGCGCTGGCTGCGCGGGGGATCGACGTGACCTCGTTGATGTTCGACGCGAATTTCGGCCGGACCTCGATGGAATATTACGACGGGTTCGTTTTCGGGTTCTCGGCGCGCGGCCGACCGGACTGGCCGCTGGTGGCGTCGGGCGGACGCTATGACGCGCTGACCCGACAGTTGGGGCAGGGAAGAGAAATCCCCGCGGTGGGCGGTGTGATCCGTCCCGGCCTGCTGGTCGACCTGGAGGAGGCGGCATGAGCATCAAGCTTGGGGTGCCCTCCAAGGGGCGCTTGATGGAGAAGACCTTTGACTGGTTCGGTGCGCGTGGCATCGGCTTGGCGCGCAGTGGGTCAGAGCGCGAGTATTCCGGAGAGGTGACCGGCGTCGAGGGTGTCGAACTGGTGCTGCTGAGCGCCGGGGAAATCCCGCGCGAACTGGCGGCGGGGCGCATTCACCTTGGCGTCACGGGGACCGACCTAGTGCAGGAAAAGCTGGTGCAATGGGATCAGAAGGTGGCGCCGCTTGCCGAACTGGGCTTTGGTCATGCCGACCTGATCGTGGCGGTGCCCTCTTGCTGGGTGGATGTGAACACGCTGGACGATCTGGACGCGGCGGCGGCGGCCTTTCGCGCGCGGCACGGGTTCCGCATGCGGATCGCGACCAAGTACCACCGGCTGGTACGTGCCTACCTGCACGAGGGTGGTGTTTCGGATTACCAGCTGGTCGACAGCCAGGGGGCGACCGAAGGCACGGTCAAGAACCTGACCGCCGAAGCCATCGCAGACATCACCTCGTCGGGGGAAACCCTGCGCGCCAACCATCTCAAGATCCTGGCCGAAGAACCCGTTTTGCGTAGCCAGGCGACCCTGTTCAAGTCGCGCGTTGCGCCGCTGGAAGAAGGGGAGCGCGAGACCATGCGGCTTTTGCAAGACCGGCTGGGTCTCTAGACCACGCGCAATGGGAAGCCCCGGGCCTCGCACTGCGGGCCTGGGGCGAAGGGTTACTCGGCCTTGGTTACAAGTCCGGTTTCGAAATCGCTGGCGGCGTGGCGTTCGGGCAGCATGCCCTCATCGGTCCGGTTCACGAGGCGGCCGCGTTGGACCGCCGGACGCTCCAGGATTTCATCCGCCCAACGCAGCACGTTGGTATAGCTTTTCACGTCCAGGAACTCGCCCGCGTTGTAGGATTCCCCGTGGACGGTGCGCCCGTACCAAGGCCAGATGGCCATGTCGGCAATCGTGTAGTCTTTGCCCACCATGTAGCGGTTTTCCGCAAGATGCCGGTCGAGGACATCCAGCTGGCGCTTTGTCTCCATCGCGAAACGGTTGATCGGATATTCCATCGGGTAGGGCGCATAGGCGTAGAAATGGCCGAAACCGCCGCCCAGGTAAGGGGCGCTGCCCATCTGCCAGAACAGCCAGCTGAGCATCTCGGCGCGCTTTTCGCGTGGCCCTTGGAAAGCATCGAACTTCTCGGCCAGATGCATCAGGATGGCGCCGGATTCGAAGACCCGAACCGGCTCCGGCCCCGACCGATCCATCAGCGCGGGGATCTTCGAGTTCGGGTTGATCTCGACAAAGCCCGAGCCGAACTGGTCGCCCTTGCCGATGCGGATCAGCCATGCATCGTATTCGGCATCGTGCCCGGCGGCCAGCAACTCTTCCAGCAGGATGGTGACCTTGACCCCGTTCGGTGTGCCCTGCGAGTAGAGCTGGAACGGATGCTCCCCGACGGGCAGTTCCTTGTCATGGGTGGCCCCGGCGATGGGGCGGTTCAGCGACCCCCAGGTGCCGCCGTTTTCCTTGTCCCAGGTCCAGACTTTGGGGGGCGTATACTGTTCGGTCATGGCGCGTGTCCTTCTCATATCTCGTCGCAGAACCTATAGGTCCTGAAGCGAAATGCCAGAGGGGGCAGGGGTGCACAAAGCATGTGCAAAGACGCAAGGCGTGGCGCTGGTGCTTGGGGCGGCAGTGCGCCCGGACGGGACGCCCTCGCCTGCTGTGGTGCGCCGGGTCGGGCATGCCGTCGCGCTTTGGCAGTCAGGTCAGGTGGGCCTGTTGGTGCTGTCCGGGGGTGTCCGCACGCATCCGCCAACAGAGGCCGAGGTCATGGCACGGCTCTGCCGCGAGGCGGGCGTGCCGGACGCGGCCCTGCTGCTGGAAACCCGCGCGCTGACCACCGAGGAGAACATGCGTCTTGCGCAACCTTTGCTGGCCGGGCTGGGCTGCCAGGACGTGGTGATCGTGACCGACAGGTACCACGCCGCGCGGGCGCGGCTGGTGGCGCAGCGGGTTGGGTTGCGGGCAACGGCCAGTTGCCCGCGTTTGACGGGCGCCCCGATGTCGCGCGTGCTGCGTGCCTGGGCGCGCGAGGCGGTGGCGCTTGGCTGGTACTGGCTGCGCGGGGCCGGACGCTGATCCGGCCCCGCCACGTCATCCGGGCAGGATGACCTCGATGTATTGCATGTAGCCGTTCTGGCCGTAGACGTTGACGATCACATGCATGTTGCCGCGCATGATCGCATTGGCCACATGTGGCGGCATGTAGCCGTTGTTGACCATCTGCTCCAGCCGAGCGCGTGCATTGATGTCTCCAAAGTAGGGATCCCACTGGTCCCCGTATTGCGAGATCCCAAAGCGGTGGTAGTTGGCCCGGTCCTGACGCAGAACCTGTGCCGGGGTGCTTAGCCGGACGCCATTGGAATTGTAGAGATCCTGCTGCCCGATGAAGGCGTTGTAGGACCCAATCAACTGCTGCGCCTGCACTGCGGCGGGCGCCAGCAACACGCAGGCAAGAGCGGAAAGAAGGAAACGGCGCTTCATGATGGCCTCCCGTCATCTGTTGGCGATAGCAAGAGTCTAGCACCGGTTTGACAATCGCACCTTGATACAGGCAAAGCCCGGGATCAGAGCACGCCAATTTCGGCCAAGGCTCCGGCCAGTTCGGGGGGCAGCGGCTCTTCCTCCGCCCGGCTTCCCGGCAGGTCGGGCGGGGCGTCGGCGGCGGCGAGGTAGCGCCAGCCCTGGAACGCGCGCTTGGGCGCGGCAGCGGTGCGGGTAATCTCCGGGTCCAGCACAAGGGCGCAGCGTTTGATCCCGTCCGCACCGGTGACCGGGTCAAGCCGCAGGATACGTTGGCGGCACTGGATCAGCCCCTTGATCACCCAGTAGATCGAGCCGCCGTTCAACACCTCTTCCTCGCGCCGGGGCCACATGCGGGTGATGTGTCGCGGCAGACCATCTTCGGTCTGGGCGCGTCGCATGCCTTGCCAGTCCATCAGGCTGTCGACGCTCTCCGTGCCCGCGCTGAGTTTTATCAGGTGAGTTGTCTTGGCCATGTCATCCCCTTGGCTGCCAAGGATCATAGCGGTGCCTGTCTCGGGTTCAAGCCGGGGGAGGCGCGTGTTGATCCTTGCCTCAAAGTTGATCCGGATCGTGATCGTGGCCTTGTGGTTGCGGGTGGTCGGCTTGCTGTCTTTGGAATTATTCAATTACAAAAATAGTCGGTTATAATTAATAGTAGGCTTGTGCCTTTGTGCTCGGGCTGGCGGTCCTGTCGGTGAGAGTGCCGATTTCTGTAGGTTACTCCAGTCTTGGGGCGCAGTGGTATTCTTGAGGAGGAGCGGCGATGAGTGTGTCGGATGAGGTCGTTTTGATCAGCGGTGCAGCCAGGGGGATGGGCGCAAACGAGGCGCGGAGCTTTGCCGCCGCGGGTGCAAAGCTGGTGCTGGGCGATGTTCTCGAAGACTAGGTGCAGGCGCTTGCTGCGGAGCTTGACGATGAGGCGGCCCTCGCGGTGCATTTGGATGTGACTAGGGCGAAGATTGGGAGGCTGCCGTCGCCGTGGCGGTAGCGCGTTTCGGCTGGATCGACGTGCTGGTCAACAATGCAGGTATCCTGCGGTTCTCGGGCATCGAGACCTGTACGGACGAGCAATGGGAGCAGGTGATCGGGATCAATCTTGGGGCGTTTTCAAAGGGATTTGCGCCGTCACCCCTGCGATGAAAGATGCGGGTGGAGGCTCGATCGTCAATAACCCGTCGACGTCGGGAATGAAGGGCTTTGCCGATGTGCTGGCCTATATTTCCTCCAAGTTCGGAATCCGGGGGCTGACAAAGGCCGATGCTGTCGAGCTTGCGCCGTTGAACATCCGGGTCAACTCTGTTCATCCGGGGAATATCAATACGGATAAAGTCGACGACCTCTATCCCAATTTCAACCACGTCCCGATGAACCGCCTGGGCGAACCTGAGGAGATCAGCAAGCTGGTGATGTTTCTGGCCGGTGACGACAGCTCGTTCTTGACCGGGGCCGAGTTCGTGGCGGATGGCGGCGAGACTAGCGGTATGCCCACTTTGTTCTGATGCCATACGGGTAGCGCCTCACAGCGTCGCCCTATTTCAAACTTATTCCGCGAATTCGATAATCTATGGATAATTGTAATGCATGAACTGTCCGCCAGCCGGATCGGCCGGCGCGCTTGGCGTGTTCTGCCTCAGTGCGCCGGCACCTACCCCAGTTCTGATGACAGGTCGCCGGCGGCTTCGTTCAGGGCGGGAATGAACCCTTCCTCTGCCCGGCCCTCGAGGTAGTGGTCCTGTCCGAAAATGGTGATGGCCATGACCATCTGCCCTGCATGATCAAAGACCGGCGCCGCATAGGCCGAAATGCCGGGCACTGGTGGGGTAACGACCGTTGCGTAACCGACCTCTCGGATATGGTCGAGTACCTTGCGGGACATGACGCGGTGGACGCCAACCCGCCCGCTGTCTGGTCACGCCTAGATCAAGCGCGTAGCGTCCAAGGCGATAGTGGCCCGTTTCCTCGTCCTGTTCGATCAGGCCGATCTTGCGATAGCTGACGAGGTAGGCATGTGCCTGGGCGGGGGCGAAGCCAGCGACCTGTGCAAGATACTTGAGCATCATCGGTTCGATTTCTTCTGCCATGGGCAGTCCGCTCGGCATTGTCCTCGGACCAATGGCGGATCAATACCTCACCATTGACGAGGAGGTGGATCTTGGTCGCGAAGCCACTACGCGAACGGCGAAAACTCTGTCGCGGAGTCCCCCTTTAACGGGAAAATCACGGATGTGCGAAAACGAAGGCCAGTGGACCGTGCAGGGAGGTCGGCCACACTGCTGCCCGGCGAGCCGGCCGTGTAAAGGTATCCGAGCGTTCTGGGACGAACTGCCCCCCGCGCGCATTCTCAAGTGCGTCAGTTTTGTGCGTGAAGGCGGCTCTTGCTGCGCCTTGTTCATGAGGAGATACGCGAAAAGACTGCGGGTACTCCAAGACGCTTTACAACCGATAAAAGCGCTGGAGTGACGGGGGCGAGTTCGCTCGGATCATTGCGGGCATGGCGTCCGAACGCAGCGAAGAAAAGACCGTCATGATCGACGTGTCCAAGCTGAAAACCTGCCATGCGGCGTCCGGCACTGCATCGAAGGGATTTCGGTCAACAGAGCCCCTCGATCAACTGAAGAGATCTCTAAAAGCGTTCGTTGCGGGCGTTATTAAACGCTTTTCTTACGCAATCCATTTCGAGGCGCAACTGACCCATCCGACCGCGTTGGCCGAGGCAATGGTGCCCTGCAGTACGACGACGATCTATTCGGAATGCCTCGACTTGCTGAGCGCGGCCGCGGATGAGGGCATCGAGGCGGCGCAGAACCTGTTTCGAGACCATGACAAGCCACCCTATCGCCTGTTCGCCTTTGCCCCGGGAAAGAAGACCGCAGCCACGGTCACCGAGGCGGTGCTGAACATGGAACCGGTGATCGGGCTGGGCGAGTTCGAGCATTTCACCTACAGCTCCGGCAGCGAAGACGATTTCCGCAAGGCCACCTAGGTCCGCGAAAAGGGGGGGGGCATCAACCTGATCCATGCGATCAAGATGGCGACGCTGAACTCCGCACGGTCCTTCCACATGGACGACAGGCTTGGTTCACTGATGCCCGGGCGTTACGCCGATATCGTGCTGACCGACAGCCTGTCGACCATCAACCCACGCTTCGTTTTCAAGGGGGGCGACCCGCCGTGCGTCGCCGTTTCAGTCGATCGACGCGCCAAGCGCGCGGCGCATCTCTTCGGTGAACATCGACGAAGCCAGCCCATGCGCGCGTTTCGGTCGGCGGACCAGTGACAGGGTGTTGCTGCCGAAGGCGCCGTCGCGGATCGGGATATCGGTCAGCTTGCCCTCGCGGCGTTCCTCGAGGATGTCGAACCGGCTGAGAAAGGCGATCCCGTCGCTGCCTGTGGGATACTCTTCATCGCCTCAATGGAATTGGTCTCGAAGGCGGGGTTTGCGTCCTGCCGGAGGCGTCGAACGCCTCGGCCACGATCTGTCGTATCGGCATGGATTTGTCCGCGAAGATCCATGGATGGGTGAGGCATTCGCTTAGCGGCACCATGTTCATATGTGCGATCGGATGTGCCGTCGACACCACCGCGCCGAGTTGCGCGTTCATCCGGGGCATGACTTCGATATTCGGCGTGGGCGGCAGGTTGTAGGCAAAGCCCAGATCGGCCTTGCCATCCAGCACCGCCTGCAGCACGTGCTTGTTGATCGAGGAAGAGGCAACGTTAAGCCACTCCCCCGCCGCGCGGATCGAGCCGGAGCGTGCCACCTCGCCGAGATAGCGCAAGACACGGGAATGCAGCATGAGGCGTCTCGGTTCATCGCCGTTCTGGCAGAGCCGGTATGCCCGAGCGGGACCGGGGGGGGCGTCCAGAAACGATTTCGGGCTACGGCAGAGGCCGGATCAATTATTGCGGTTTGCTTATCAGTAAAAAAGATTATTTAATTTGTGAAAAGAGTATGGCTTGCTTAGTGTCCCCGGGAGTTTCCAACAAAAGGGCAAGGTCATGGGCACCGTCGGCGATCAGCTTTCTTTCTTTGCAGCCAACCGCGAGCGGCCGATCCTGCTGGCCGGAGGCCGCATCACCGGCGCGAGCGCACAGGCCGAACAGGCCGATATTCTGATCGGCACCGATGGCCGTATCGCGGCTGTCGGGCCGGGCCTTGCGTCGCAGCCCGATACGGTGCGCGTCGATGTCTCCGGCAACCTGATTTCGCCCGGTTTTGTCGACATGCATCAGCATCTGGACAAGACCGGTGTGCTGCGTTTCACGCCAAATCCCTCGGGTACGTTGCAGGGCGCGCGCGAGGCCTTCGCGGCCTATGCCCGGACCGCCGGACCCGAGGACATCACCCGACGCGCCTCGCGGACAATGACACGGTGCCTGTCGCGCGGCACCACCGCGATCCGCAGTCACATCAATGTCGACAAGGATGCGGGTTTCAACGGGATCGAGGCACTGGCCCGGCAGCGGGAGGCTTGGGCCGATCGGATGACACTGCAACTGGTGGCCTTCATGACTCCGCATCCCGGGCAGGACCTGGAATGGCTGGCCGGGAACATCGACCCGGCGGTACGTTTCGCCGATGCGGTGGGCGGCACTCCGGCGGTCAGCGAGCACCCGGAACGCTATATGGACATCCTGTTCGAGGCCGCGGCCCGCGCAGGCAAACCCGTTGACCTGCATCTGGACGAACATCTCGATCCGGACAACCTGTATATGCATGCGGCGCTCGACCGGGTAGAGCGTTTCGGGATGCAGGGGCGCACGGTGTTCAGCCATATTTCGGTGCTCAGCGCGCTGGAGCCTGACGCCGCAAGGGCGATCATGGAGCGGATGATCGACCTCGACGTGGGGGCGGTGACGCTTCCGGCGGCCAATCTCTATCTTCAGGCCCGCGACCGCACAAAGCTGCCGCCACGCGGGCTGACCCGGGTGGCCGAACTGCTGCGCGGCGGCGCCAAGATCGCCACCGCCTCGGACAATATCCAGGATCCGTTTGTGCCGACGGGGTCGGGCGACATGCTGGAAATCGCGCGCTGGACGCTGCTGGCGGGGAACCTGATGGCGGACGAGCTGCGCGACGTGCACCGGATGATCACCGACATTCCCGCCCGACTTATGGGGCTGGGGGCGGATTACGGCATCCGCCCGGGCGCCTGGGCCGATCTGGTGCTGACCGATTGCGAGGACACCGATACGCTGGTGGCCGGCGGGCCGGTCCAGTCGCGGGTGCTGGCGCGCGGGCGGCTGGTGTCGGAAACCGCGACGGTGCTGCCGCAGGCGATGGCCGAAACGGCCTGACCGGGCCGGGAGAGGGGCGGGTCATGAATGTCACGCTGCGCCAGATCCGTGCCTTCCTTGCGGTGGCCGAGCTTGGGCGTTTCAACCTTGCGGCCGGCGCGCTGGGGCTGACCCAGGCGGCGGTCAGCCTGCTGATCAAGGATCTGGAACAGGAGCTGGGCGTCCGGCTGTTCGACCGCCACACCCGCAAGGTGAACCTGACCGATATCGGTATCGAGTTCCTGCCCCAGGCGCGCAAGGCGATGGAGGACCTGGACCTTGCCACGCGCAGTGTCCGCGAACGCGCGCAGCTCAAGAAGGGCAAGGTGGTTGTCGCCAGTTCGATCATCTTTTCCTCAACCACGATTCCTGCGCTGATCGCCCGTTTTCTGGACCAGCACCCGGGCATTTCGGTCGGGTTGCGCGACATGCCCGAGGAGGAAATCCGCCCTGCCTTGCTCCGCAACGAGGCGGATATCGCTTTGGGGACCCTGCTGGACGACGACCCCGAGATCAGGTCGCAGCCTGTCAGCCAGGACCGGCTGATGCTGATCTGTCGTGCGGATCATCCGCTGGCTGCGCGGCAGGCCATTGGCTGGACCGACCTGTCGGATCAGAAGCTGATCGTGCTGGCGCGGGACAACCCGCTGCGCCAGATCGTCGAGCGGACCATGATCGGCGTCGCGCCGGACTTCCTTCCGGCTTACGATGTGCGCTTTTCCACCACTGCCATCGGCATGGTCGCGGCGGGCCTGGGGGTGTCGGTACTGCCGGAAAACTCGATGGAACTGACCTCGGCCGCTGGGGTGTGCAGCGTGGCGCTGAGCGATCCGGTCATCACCCGAGATATCTGCGTCATGCAACACAAATGGCGAAGCCTGTCGCCGCCCGCCGAACGGTTGAAAGAGATCATCCTCGCGGCGTTTCCCGAGGCCGCTGCCGCGTCCCGACCCGCGTCCGATCCTTAGCCAGCCCCCTTAGAGCCAGCCGCAATCCTGCGTTCCGCCATCCTGGCGGGGCGCGTTTCGGGTTTCGTGCACCAGCGAAAGTGCGTGCGCAAAAAAGAGATCGTTCCGCGTCAAATATCGTTCTTCTAGAGAGAGCGCATCAATGACGTTTTTTTATGCCGAGGCGCAGCACGGCGGCTTCTACCAGGCCAAGACGCCGTGTCTGTACGAGGCCGCGGGCTGGACGTCACGCTGCGCATGGGCGGGCCGCAGGTGAACGGCATGCAGCTTTTGCTGGCGGGTGAAGCCGATGTTTATACCGGCTACGACTTCCAGGTGCTGAGCGGAGTCGAAAAGGGGCTGCCGGTGCGTGCCGTGGCAGCGACCTTCCAGCATGACGTGAACGGTATCCTGACCCATGAGGATGTCGCCGGGCTGGACGATTGGTCTTCGTGCCCCATTCGATCTACGAGGCGGTGTTCCCGTCGACCCACGTCGCGGTGATGGCGGCACGGCCCGGGCGGATCTCGCGCATCATCGATATCGACCATGCCGGACTCCGGGACGAAACCTTCCGTGGCAGCCCTCGTTTCGCAGCGCTGTGCAGCGAGTTGTCCGAGGCGCTGCGCGACGCATCCGGGAAATCTGGCGAGATGGGAGAACCGCGATGAAACGATCTTTTGCAAACGCGGCTGCCTCGATCGAGGTCTTTGCCCGATCCTTGTCGGCCTGGCCGTGCAGATCCTTTGGGAGGTGCTGTGCAGTGCATTCGACGTGCCGGTCTACCTGTTCCCCAAACCCAGCGATGTCTGGCACAGCATCCTGGCCAACGGCGCCGTCCTTCTGGGGGCGATGTGGGGCACGCTGTCGATCACGCTGCGGGCTTTCGTGCTGGCCGTGGTGACGGGCACGCTGATCGCCTTCGTGTTCAACGAGAGCCGGCTGTTCGAGGCCTGCCTGTTTCCCTACGCGAACATTCCGGGGCCGGGTGCACCTGTCGGAGTGCGCCGGACCGCGGGTCGATTCGATGCGTGGCCCCTTCGGAGACGTCCTTTGAACGGTCTGTCTGAGATGAGGGGAATATTTCAAAATAATGTTTTTAAACAGAAAAAATCTTATTGTTGACAATGAATAGTGGTCCGGTCTAGCGTTCTTGCACCAATGACGAGGTTGCCGTGACAAAGCCCCAATTCCGCAGAAAGGCGGCTGCAAAAGCCGAACTGAAAAGCGGCCAGGACGCAGAAGAGCGCGTGTTCTCCCTTGTGGTCGAGGCGGTGCAGGACCAGAGACTCAAGGCGGGTGACAGGCTGGTCGAACGCGAACTCGCAGAGGCGGCCGGTGCCAACCGGCAGGCGATCCGCAACGGGCTGCTGCGACTGGTCAATGCCGGGCTGGTCGAGACCAGCCGCAACAAGGGGGCCCGCATCGTCCGGCTCAGCGCGGCAGAGGCCGAACAGGTTTTCGAAGCCCGCCTGGTGGTCGAAACCGGGCTGCTGCAACGACTGGCCCGGACCTATACCGACGAGGCAGGTATTCGGTTGCAGGAGATCCTGCGCGCCGAAGGGGCCGCCTATGACGAGGGCAATGTCGTCGAGGCGCGGCATCATTCGCGGCTGTTCCACATGGAGATGGGGCGCCTGGCCGGAAACAGGCACCTGTCGCGGTTGCTGAACGACCTGATCAATTGCCAGCCGTTGCTGATGTCGCATCGACGCGGACGGCCCTCGGAGTTTTCGGGTCACAACCTGCATATCAAGACGCTGGCCGCCTTGGCCCGTGGCGACAGCGAAGGGGCGGTTCACTACAACAACCAGCTTCTGAGCGCGGTCAAATCGGAAATGCTGCTCGATATCAAGGCGAGCGAAGATGACGACGGGCCACCCTCGGCCTGACACCAAATACCCGGCGAAGCCCCTCACCAGGATTAGCGGCCACCCATGAAACGCCAGCGGCACGTTCCGTCCGCTGCGATCTGAAGGAGGCCAGATGCGACGCTTTGCCTATCATGAACCCAAGACCCTTGAAGAGGCCTCGCGCCTCTTGGTCGACCTGGGCGAAAATGCCCATGTGCTGGCCGGTGGAACCGACCTTTTCGTCGAGATCCGCGAAAGGCTGCGAGATGTTTCCGATGTGGTGAACATCAAGAATATCCCCGGCATGAATGACATCACCTGGGATCCCAATGTCGGGCTCACCTTTGGTGCGCTGGTCACGGCGCGGCAGCTGGAAACCCTGCCGGGCGTGCAGCGGACCTTCCCCAATTTCGCCGAAGCCTTGCGCCAGCTGGCCTCGATCCAGGTGCGCAACCGGGCGACCGTGGTCGGCAATCTCTGCCGCGCGTCGCCCTCGGCCGATACGATCCCGCCGCTGATCGCCGATGGCGCGATCATCCATATCTACACGCCGAAGGGGATGCGCCGGATGCCGCTGGCCGAGTTCTTTACCGGTCCCGGGCGCACCCGGCTGGAACGCGGCGATATCGCCACCGGGATCGTGATTCCGGCCCCGGCTCCGGACAGCGGGCGCATCTATCTCAAGCATGGCCGCCGCAAGGCGATGGAACTGGCCACGGTGGGTGTGGCGGTCAGCCTGGACCGCGATGGCGACACCTGCACCGATGCGCGGATCGCGCTTGGCGCGGTGGGGCCGACGGTCCTGCGTGCATCGGCGGCCGAGGCGCTGCTGAAAGGGCGGAAGATAACGGATGAACTCATCGCGCAGGTGGGCGCGCAGGCGATGGCCGAATGCACCCCTATCAGCAACGTGCGCGCCAGCGCCGATTACCGCCGGAGCATGGTGGGTGTCCTGACGCGCCGTGCCGTGAAGACCGCAATGGAGGCGACCCAATGAAACAGATCGTGGAACTGACCATCAACGGGGATCCCCACAGCTTGGCCGTGGAAGGGCACCGTTCGCTGCTGGACACGCTGCGCGAAGAGGCGGGACTGACCGGAACGAAAAAGGGCTGCGACGTGGGCGATTGCGGCGCCTGTACGGTGATCGTCGATGGTCAGCCGGTCAATGCCTGCCTGATGCTGGCGGTCGAGGCGCAGGGCCGCAATGTCGAGACCGTCGAGGGGATGCAGCAGAGCATCGACATCCTGCATCCGCTTCAGGATGCCTTCATGCGCCACGGCGCATCGCAATGCGGGTTCTGCACGCCGGGCATCCTGATGATGGCGCGCAAGCTGATCGAGGAAAACCCCGATCCCAGCGATGACGAGATCCGCTTTGGTCTCAGCGGCAATATCTGCCGCTGCACCGGCTACACCAAGATTTTCGACGCGGTCCGCAGCGCGGCCGCCGAGATCCGCGCGGTGCGCGCGCAGGAGGAAACGGTATGAACAAACCCGCGAACAACCTGAGAAATGCATTCAGCACGATCGGCAAGAGCGTCAAGCGCGAGGATGTGATCGAGAAGGTCACGGGCGAAGGGGCCTATGTCGCCGACCTGAAGCCGGTCGGGATGCTTTATGGCAAGATGAAACGCTCGGACGTTGCCCATGCCCGGATCAAACGCATCGACGTGAGCAAGGCCCTCGCCTACCCGGGCGTGAAGGCGGTTCTGACCCATGAGGACGTGCCGCGCGTGCTGCACTACGGCTCACCGCACCCGCGTTCCGTCTCTTGCACCAAGGATCAGTATATCCTGGACGACAAGGTTCGGTACTGGGGCGAGGGCGTGGCTGCGGTGGCCGCGATCAGCGAAGAGATCGCCGACGAGGCGCTGGACCTGATCGAGGTCGAATACGAGGAATTGCCTGCCGTTTTCACCCCCGAAGAGGCGATGAAACCGGGCGCGCCGCAGATCCATGAGGTGGGGCCGGGCGGCAACCTTGTGCTGGACCCGGTGCGCGTGGAACGCGGCGATGTCGACAAGGGGTTCGCCGAGGCGGATTTTGTGCTTGAGGGCGAATTCTCCGGTGGTCGGCCCATGCCCGGCTACATGGAGCCCAATGTTTGCCTGGCCGATTGGGACGGGTCGGGCAAGCTGACTTTCTGGACCTCGACCCAAAGCTCTTTCATGGTCCGAGGCATCCTGGCCGAGGTTCTGGGGCTGCCCAGAACCAAAGTGCGGGTGCTGGTTGATCACATGGGGGGCGGCTTTGGCGCCAAGCAGGATTGCTTCCAGCATGAGTTCCTCTGCGCCTTGCTGGCGCGGGAGACGCGCAAGCCGGTGCGGATGGAATTCACGCGGCGTGAGACCTTCCTTGCCGGACGGTCGCGCCACCCGTTCAAGCTGTGGCTGAAACAGGGGTTCCGCAAAGACGGCACGATCACCGCGCGCGACATGCGGATCGTGTTCGACTCCGGGGCCTATGGGTCTCACAGCCCGGGGGTCACGACGGTGGGCACCAATTCGGCCACCTCGCTCTATCGTTGCGAAAACGTGCGGTTGGATGGGCGCGCGGTCTATACCAACACCCCGATTGCGGGCGCATTTCGCGGTTATGGCGTGGTGCAGACCTACTACGCCCTCGACATCCAGATGGACGAGGCGGCAGAGCGGCTGGGGATGGACCCGGCGGACCTGAAACTGAAAAACGCTGTGCGTGAGGGCGATATTGCGCCTTCTGGCCACGCGATCGTCGGGCATGGGTTGGAGGCCTGCATCGAGCATGGCACGCGGGTCTTTGATTGGAAGGGGTTGCGGCAAGGGGCGCGCTGCCCCGACCCGGCGGCGTCGCATGTCCGCAAGGGCTGGGGTCTGGGCTGTGAAATGCACGGCTCCTCTGCCTATCCCGGCATCAAGGAACAGGGCAATGCCCTCATCAAGGTGAACGAAGACGGCTCGGTGACGTTGATGACCGGCGCGGCGGGCCTGGGCACGGGGGCCCATACCGCGCTTGCGCAGATCGCGGCGGAAGAGCTGAACATGCCCTTTGAAAGCGTCTCGGTCGTGCATGGCGATACCGACGCCGTGCCCTGGGACATCGGTGCCTTTGCCAGCCACACCACTTACCTGGTGGGCAGCGCCACTCGGATGGCCGCCGCCGAGGCGCGCGCCGGTATCCTGAGACGTGCCGCTGAAAAGCTTCAGACCACGGCCGATGGGCTGGACATGGTCGACGGTCGGATCTTCCTGCGTGCCAGTCCTGACAGCGGCCTCACCGTGGCCGAGGCTATGGGGCCGACCCCAGGGATCCCATCCGCCAATATCCTGGGGCGGGGGACGTATGAACCGACCAAGTCCTATTCCTTTGCAGCGCATTTCGTCGAGGTGACGGTGGACACGGAAACCGGCCTGGTGACGGTGGACAGGGTGGTCCCGGTTCACGACGTCGGCAAGGTGATCCACCCGATCGCTGCTGCCGGCCAGATCGAGGGCGGCATCCAGCAGGGCATCGGTCACACCCTGACCGAGGATTACATCATCGACACGCAAACCGGTCGATCCCTGAATGCGGGGCTGGTGGACTACAAGATGCCGCTGTCGATGGACATGCCCGATATCGACACCGTGATCCTGGAGGCGGCCCCCGATCCCGGCGGCCCCTGGGGCGCCAAGGGGGTCGGCGAAGACCCGATCATCGCCATCGGACCGGCCATCGCCAACGCGATTCACGACGCGATCGGGGTGCGGTTCCATCACTACCCGATCACCCCCGAAGACATTCTGAATGCCCTCAACGAGAAGGAGCGCCAATCATGATGAACGTTCACGAAATCCCCAAGGACAAGCTGCCGATCACCATTCTCACCGGCTTTCTGGGATCGGGCAAGACGACGCTGCTCAACTACATCCTGACCGAGAAACACGGCTATCGCATCGCCGTGATCGAGAACGAATTCGGCGAGGTCGATGTGGACAGCGACCTGGTGCTGGCCTCGGACGAAGAGATCTACCAGATGCAGAACGGCTGCATTTGCTGTTTTGTCGACGTCCGAAACGACCTGATCGACGTGATGAAAAAGCTGCTGGCCCAGAAGGACAAGTTCGATCACATCATCGTCGAAACCTCTGGCCTGGCCGACCCGACGCCAGTGGCGACCGCCTTTTTCGCCGATCGTAGCGTCGCGGACGAGGTCAATCTCGATGCAATCGTGACGCTGGTGGATGCCAAGCACATCGACCAGCACCTGTACGATCCGGTGCTGGACGGGCGCGACAACCAGGCGGTGGATCAGATCGTGGCGGCGGACCGGATCATCGTGAACAAGGTCGACTTGGCCAACGAGACCGGACTGGCCAAGCTGGAAGGCGATCTGCGTGGGTTGAATCAGACGGCCGAGATCCTGCGCTCGGAGTTCGGGGTGGTGGACCTGGACAACATCCTGAACGTCAACGGGTTCCAGCCGTCCTACGTCAAGGAACGGGCGGAGATCCTGCAGATCGACATGACGGCCGAGAGTGACCATGAACACCACCATCACCATCATCACGGCCACCTCCACGATGAAACGGTGTCCTCTATCAGCCTGACCTTCGAGCAACCTTTTGTCCTGGACAAGCTGCACGCGGTGCTGACCGCCTACCTCGATGAAAAAGGGCCGGCTATCTTTCGCACCAAGGGTATCCTGTCGATGGCTGGCGACGACCGTTTCTATGTCTTGCAGGCGGTGCACCAGCTCTTTGACCTGCGCCCGGATCATCCCTGGCAGGACGACCAGCGCCGCTCCAAGATCGTGTTCATCGGGCGCGATCTGGACCGTGACGAGATCGAACGAAAACTCTCTTCCTGCTTGGTAGACTAACCCCTCCTCCTCTTGGTCCCGGGTAGGGAAGCGGCCCGCGCGATCTGCGCGCGGGCCGCTTTGGTGTTTCATTATAGATAATAAAAACAATTACTTATCTAACTTTTCCTGTTGACCTTGGATGGTCGCGGGCGTAGTCTGGGACAAGAGTAGAAGCGCAGCCAATTGCTCACCAACCCATTGAGAGGTGAGGCTGCGATGTCGAAACTCCCCACTTTCCCGATCCGGATTGGCCCCAAGGGGACCATCCCCCGCACAGCGTCCTTCGGGCCGTTCGCGGGCGGGACCGGCATTGCATCCAGGCACCTCGTTCCAGGAGGTTCCTCATGATTATCGACCTGAGTTGCTATCCGACGGATCTCGTCGATCTGGCCTGGCGCCACGACGGCGAGCCCTTCACCGGAGAGCGGCTGCTGAAGATGATGGACGGCCCGTTCTATGTGAACGGCAAACCCCGTCGCGTCGACAAGGCATTCATCCAGCCGCCGCAGGGCAACACGATCTACACGCACGGCATCCACGAAAAGGAAGGCAAGGCCGCGATCCGGGAATACATGGGCTATACCGAAAAGATGGTCTGTGAACATCCGGACCGTTTCATCGGCTGCTTCGTGTACAACCCGCGCTACGGCACCCAGAACGGCGCCGAGGAAATCGAACGCTACGTCAAGGAGTTCGATTTCAAGATGGTGCAGCTGCAGGCCAACATGCATGCCTATCGCCCTGACCGGGCGCTGGACTGGCTGCGCCCGGCGATGCGCGTCTGCGCGGACCTCGGCATCATGGTCAAGGTGCACACCGGCGACGGGCCCTATTCGATCCCGACGGAATTCATCCCGATTATCCGGGAATTCCCGGAGGTGAACTTTATCCTGGCGCATTTCGGTGTGCAGACCGGTGGTGTCTACACGTTTGAGCCATTCCAGATGGCGATGGACGAACCCAATGTCTACGCCGAAAGCGGCTGGTGTCTGCAGTCGCGGATCGTTGAATTCGCCAAGGAACTGCCCAAGCACAAGATCCTGTTCGGCACCGACACGCCGCCCAACGAACCGGGCATGTGGATCAACCTGCTGGAGGTGCTGTGCCACGAGCCGCCGCAGGGCCTGAACCTCGATGAGGACACGCTCGAGGATTACCTGGGCAACAACACCGCTCGGATGATCGGGCTGGAGCCGACCGCGCCGCCGAAAACCGTGGCCGAGGCAGAGGCCTATCTGCGGGACAACGGCGTCGTGCTGGAACCGGCAGAATAAGCCGCCCAAAGACTTTCCGAAGGAGACCAAGATGATTATCGACACCCATCTTCATCCGACCAACCTGGTGGACGAGGCGTGGCGCCATACGGGCGAACCCTTCACCGGCGAGCGGATGCTGAAAATGATGGACGGCCCCTACATGATCAACGGCAAGCCGCGCCGGATCGACATGGGGTTCATCCAGCCGCCGCCGGGCAATACCGGCTATCGCGATGGCAACCGCATGGGCCGCGAAGGAATTCGCGACTACATGGCCTATTGCGCGGAGCTGTGCCAGAAATACCCGGACCGCTTTATCGGGAATTTCAACTACAACCCGCGCTGGGGCCCGGAGAACGGCGCCAAGGAGATCGAATTCCACCACAAGGAATACGGTTTCAAGATGATCAAGCTGCACGCCAACATGCACGGTTACCGGCCTGACCGGGCGCTGGAATGGCTGCGTCCGGCGATGGAGATGTGCGCCAAGTACAACATCGTGGTGCTGATCCATACCGGCGACGGACCCTACACGATCCCGACGATGTTCTACCCGATCATCCGTGAATTCCCGATGGTCAACTTCATCATCGGCCATTTCGGCATCCAGACCGGCGGCAACTACAGCTTCGAGGCGTTCTGGATGGCGATGGACACGCCGAATGTCTATTGCGAAAGCGGGTGGTGTTTCCAGTCGCGGATCGTCGAGTTCGCCCAGCAGTTGCCCAAGGACAAGATCGTCTTCGGCACTGACAGCCCGCCCAACGATCCGGGCATGTGGCTGCGTGAGCTTGAGGTGCTGTGCCACGAGCCGCCGCACGGGATGAACCTGTCCGAGGACGATCTCGAAGGCTACCTTGGCAACAATATCGCCAAGCTGGTGGGGATCGACACCACGCCGCCGCCGCGCGATGCGAAGGACGCACAGGCCCGCCTGACGGATACCTATGCGGGCGTCGACCGCGCGACCGGCAAATTGCTGGAACCGGTCTGATCCTGACCTGACGGCGCCGGGTGTCCGGCGCCGTCTTGGACACTTTCACCCTATTTCACGATCTTGCCGACCCGGGGGACGATAGCCATGCTCATGACCAAAACCGAAAGCCATCACCCGCAGGATGTGCGTCATTTCCTGGCCGGCTACTGCGCCGAACATCCCGGGGACGTGATAGAGATCGACAGCCCGGTCTCGGACGACCAGGACGCCACGGCGCTGATCTGGGCGCTGGCGGGGCAGGGGCGGCAGCCGCTCTTGCGGCTCAACAAGGTGGCACATCTGGATGCGCCGGTGCTGTGCAATGTCTTCGGGTCGCGGCAGCGGATTGCCCGTCTGTTCGACACGGAAGAACCCGGGTTGCACGCGGCCTACCAGAAACGCTCCCGCGCCGCGATGCCGTCGAAAACGGTCGATGACGGGCCGGTGCTGGAGCGGGTCATCTCTGGCGCGGACGTGGACCTGAACCTGCTGCCGATGCTGAAGCACTTCGAGACCGACCGGACCAAATACATCACGTCGGGCATCATCCTGGGCGAGGACCCGGATAGCGGGATCGGCAACCTGTCCTATCACCGCGCGATGATCCATTCGAAAAATCAGCTCGCGACCTCGCTGCATTCGCGTGGCCACCTGTGGCGGCTGCTGAACATGTCAAAGGAACTTGGCAAACCCATGCCGGTGGCGATGATCATCGGCGGCCACCCCCTGTTCATGCTGGCGGCTTCTGCCCGCCTGGCTTTCGAAGAAGATGAGCGCGACATCGCCGGCGGTCTAATGGGTGCCCCCCTCGAGGTGGTGGAAACACCGAAATACGGTATCCGGGTTCCGGCCCATGCCGAAATCGTTCTGGAAGGTGTGATCGACCACGAGGCCACGGTCGAGGAAGGGCCGTTCGGTGAATTCACCGGCTATTCCTCGGACCGGTCGACCAATAACCTCTTCACCGTCGAAACAATCCTGCGCCGCGAGTCGCCGATCCTGGTCAGCGTGGCGGGCGGCAATTCCGCCGAGCACCTGAACCTGGGCCGCATCCCGCGCGAGGCGGAGATGGTCGAAAAGCTGAAGGCCCGTTTCCCCTCGGTGACGGCGGTGCATTACCCCGCTTCGGGGACGCATTTTCACGCTTACGTGGCAATGAACCAGAGCCGCGAAGGCGAGGCCCGGCAGGTCATGCTGGGGCTCTTGGGCTGGGACCAGTACCTGAAGAACGTGATCGTGGTGGATGCGGACGTGGACATCACCCGCGACGAGGAAGTGTTGTGGGCGGTGTCCAGCCATTTCCAGCCGCACCGGGACGTGGTGATCGTGGAGGGCCTGCCGGGCAACGCGCTGGACCCGTCGGCAAGCGGCATCGGAACCACCTCGCGCATGGGGCTGGACGCGACGCGCGGCCCCGATTTCCACGGCACCCGCGCCCGGATCAGCGCCGAGGCGCAAGCGCGCGCCGCTGCACTTTTGCAGGAACTGGGCGCGTAATCCGCCAGGGCAGGAAAGGGAACCGGACATGACACAGCCAAGGCGGATGATCGTCGGAATCTCCGGGGCCTCCGGGGTGATCTACGGCAAGCGGATGCTCGAGGTGCTGCGCGCGCTGGAAATCGAAACGCACCTGGTCATGTCCAACGCCGCGCGCATCACGATGGCGCAGGAATGCGATTTCACTGCCGCGGATCTAGAGGCGCTGGCCGATCACACCCATTCCAACAAGGACATCGGCGCGGGGTGCTCCTCGGGGTCCTTTCGAACGATGGGAATGATCGTCGCGCCCTGTTCGGTCAAGACGATGGCCGAAATCGCCAATGGCACAACATCGAACCTCTTGTCGCGTGCGGCTGACGTGGTGCTGAAGGAACGGCGCCGGCTGGTCTTGATGCTGCGCGAGACGCCTTTGCACCTGGGTCACCTCCGCAACATGTCGGCGGTGACAGAGATGGGGGCGATCATCTATCCGCCGGTGCCGGCCTTCTACACCCGGCCGCAGAGCCTGGAGGAGATGGTCGATCACACGGTCGGGCGGGTTCTGGACCTGTTTGATCTGGATGCCGGTACGGTCAAGCGCTGGATGGGCACCAAGCCGGCCAGCGCCTAACCGCGCGCGGGCTGGGGCCGTCCGAGCCCTGCGTTTGCCTGGTTCCGCCGGATCACGAGGAAAACGCCGGCAATGACCAGGATCGAACCCAGCCCGGAGAGGGCGGAAATCGTCTCGCCAAAGAACAGCCACGCCTGCAACATCGCCAGCGGCGGCACCAGGTAGAAATAGCTGGTGACGCGTGCAACCTGATCCCGGCGGATCATCACCATCAACAGGCTGATCGCTAGGACCGATATCCCAAGGACCAGCCAGGTCATCGTCAATACCAGCGGCCACGTCAGCGTGACGTGCCGGGTCTCGAACAACAGCATGAGCGGCAGCGTGGCCAGCAGGGCACCGATGTACTGCACCGTCGTTCCTGCCAGGACCGGCACATCGCCCCCCAGACGCTTTTGCAGCACGGTCCCCAGCGAGATGCCAAGCAGGGCCAGGACGGTTGCGGCCAGCCCGATGCTGTCCAGTCCACCGCGCCCCGGCAAGGCCCCGGCGCCGGAGATGACCAGCAGGATCCCCGCGAACCCCAGGACAAGTCCGGTGAGTGCTGAGCGTTCCAGGCCTTCGCCCAGCCAGAACCATCCCAGCAGCGCGGTGAGGATCGGTTGCATCCCGACGATGATCGCGACCAGACCGGCGGGTATCCCCTGGGAGATGGCGTAGAACACGCCGGCGAGGTAGGCGCCGTGGATCAGCACACCGATCAGCAGTTGGGACGGGATGTCATGGACTGCCAGCAGACGTTTGCGCCAAAGCAGCAATCCGAACGAGAAGAGCACAAGCACGAGCGCGTAGCGAACGACCAGCAGGAAGAAGGGCTCCATATAGGGCAGGCCGAATTTCGCGCCGATGAAACCCGTGCTCCAGATCAGCACGAAAATGAAGGGAATGAGGCGTGTCAGTCGTGGCATGGGTCGTCGTTCGTTTGCTGGGCCCAGGGTGGGGCTTCTCGGTTTCGCAGGTGCTGGCGGGGGAAACAAAAGTCCCGGCCGGTGATCCGGCCGGGACGCTGGATTGACAGGATTGCGCGTTACTTGGATTCGCGCGGCAAGCTCCACGGGAAGAAGTAGCGTTGCGTCTGGGCGATGATCTGGAACAGTGTCAGCGACATCAGCACCAGGATGCCCAGCCCGGCCCAGGCCTGCGGGATCTTGAACAGCGAGGTCGAGAACTGGATGAAATAGCCAATTCCCTTCTCCGCGGCCACGAACTCTGCCACCACGGCGCCGATCACCGAGAGGGTTACCGAGATCTTCAGTCCCGAGAAGATGTAGGGGATCGCATAGGGAATGCGGATCTGGGTGAACTCGCGGATGGCCGGGGCCTTCAGCGAATGGCTGAGCTCGATCAGTTCATCCGGTGTCGCCTTCATCCCGGTGGTCATCGACACGACCAGCGGAAAGAACGAGATCATGAAGGTGATCAGCACTCGCGACACGTCGCCCGACCCCATCGTGACGATGATGATGGGCGCCACCGCGACGATCGGCGTCGACTGGATCACAACCAGCAGCGGATAGATACCGCTGGAGACCAGCTTGAACCGCGTCAGCGCTATTGCCAGCGGCAATGACACGACGATGGCCGTCAGGAAGCCCAGCATGGCGACCCGCAGGGTCGCCCAGGCATGGGCGAGCCAGCGCGAAACGGTCACCGCATCGAACCCTTCCAGGATACGGCTGGGCGCCGGCAGCAGGAAGGTCGGGATGGTAAAGACCCGGGTCGAGGTTTCCCACAGCACGAGGATGATCAGGAAAGTCAGCCCGGGCAGCAGCCCGGGAACACGGTTCACGCGTGTCAGTGTTGCAGTCATGTCAGGCCACCTTTTTGGTCATCAGGATGTCGCGCAGGTGGGATACAAGGTCCTGCATCTCGCTCAGTCGCATCGAGTCTCCGGTGCGTGGCCGTGGCGCAGGGACCCTCAGGTCCTCTGCGACATGGGCGCCGGGGCCGTGGCTCATCACGATGATCCGGTCGGCCAGAAGGACGGCTTCGACGATGGAATGGGTGATGAACATCACGGTCTTGCGATGTTCCTGCCAGATGTTCTGCAACTCGTAACCCATTTCCTCGCGGGTCAGGGCATCGAGGGCCGAGAACGGTTCGTCCATCAGCAGGATATCGGGGTTGTGCAGCAGGGCCCGCGCAATCCCGACCCGCTGCTGCATGCCGCCCGACAATCGTCCCGGACGGCGGTTTTCCAAGGAGGCCAGGCCGACCAGCTTCAGCAGTTCATGTGCTCGCTCTCGCTGTTCCTGCGTAACGCGGCCGAACTTGTGCTTCATCGGGAAAACCACGTTGTCCTCGAGCGTCGCCCAGGGCAGCAGGGTCGGCTTCTGGAACACGATGCCGATGTCGTCGCGCGGCTCGACCACGTTTTCCCCGTGGACAGAGACTGTGCCGGCGCTTGGTTTGAGAAGGCCCGCCACGATGCGCATCAGCGTTGACTTGCCACAGCCAGACGGTCCGAGCACGGCGATGAACTCGTGATCGTTGATGGCCAGGTTGACGTGTTGCAGAGCAATCAGCTCACCAGCCCGGGTGTCGAAGGTCATTTCGACATCGGTAAACTGGATGGCCGGAGTGACATTTGTATTCACGGCCATGATCAGTTCCCCGGCATGAAGCTGCGGTCGACGATGTCTTCGGGATCAAGCGCGTCCAGATCCATTCCCTGGGCTGCGGCGACGCGCTCCCAGGTGGCTTTCAGGCGGACGGGGTCAAAGGCACCCAGACCGTCCCGTTCGGTCACATCGTTGAAGATCAGCCCAAGCGCGTCTTGCAGCGAGCCAAGCGCAGTTGCGTGGTCCAGTTCCGGAACTGCATCGGTCACGGCCTTCGCGGCGTCATCGGGATTGGCCCGCATGTATTCCACGGATTCCAGCAGGGCGCCGACAAAACGCCGGGCCACGTCAGGGCGTTCTTCCAGGAACTTGTCCGATGCGACGATCGCGCCCGAATACATCACCAGGCCGGCATCGGCCCAGGGCAGGACGATCATCTCGCGACCGGCATCCTGCGCCTGTTGCGAATACCGGGTCACATCGGTGATCCAGGAAATCACCGCATCTGTCCTGCCGGTGACAAGCATCGGGTTCAGCGCGCCGGGATCCGATTTGGTCAGCGTGATGTCATCCATCGTCAGATCGTTGTCGTGCAGCACCAGCGGCAGGTAGACGTTCGACGAGGTAAAGGGCGAGGTCACGACATCCTTGCCCTTCACGTCCGCGAAGCTTTCGATGCCATTGCCTTTCAGGGTGAAGAAGGCATGCGGTCCTTCGTTGTAGTAGGACATGACTGCGGTCACCGGCAGTTTTTCGGTTACGCGGGCCGCCATCAGGGCACCGATGTCCGCATTGCCGATGTCCGAACTGCCGGTGGCAAGCTTGGTCAGCGACTCCGACGAACCGCGCCCAGTTTCCAGTGACAGTTCCAACCCGGCCTTTTCGCAAAAACC
The DNA here is from genome assembly GCF_028807275.1 of Mameliella sp. AT18. NCBI lineage: Bacteria > Pseudomonadati > Pseudomonadota > Alphaproteobacteria > Rhodobacterales > Roseobacteraceae > Antarctobacter > Mameliella sp. AT18. Next base: position 12,766 of record NZ_JARAMO010000331.1, on the reverse strand, counting down.
ACGTTCAAGGCAGACGAAGATGGCTGCCTTGTCGCCGCCGGGCAACCAGTCCATCTGAAACGTGACCTTGTCGGCGGCGTGGGCAAACGCCGCACTTCCCAAAATGAACGCGGTGGCTGTTGTTATTACCTTCATGAGTCTTCCTCCCTGTCGCGGTCCGCAGCGAGTACGAACCGGCGATCTCCTTGAGCCGTTTTGAAACAGTTCGCCCAGAGGGATTGCCGAGCAGTAGCGATGGTTACCCTTTTCAACACGTCTGCCCCGGGTGAACTGCACGAATACTGAGCAATTACCAAAGTCCCAGGGGGCCAAGTTCGCTTCTACTCTGGGACGGAGACTAGCACGTAATGTTCAATTCAGGAAGGAAAGTTTTAGCATTGTCAACAATAGTTCCGCTGGGGGGCAGGGGATGCTTCCAGCGCGCTGCGCATAAGTCGACGCAAATGTTGAGAAATTCACGGTGGCCTTTGACCATCGCGAAATCCGGCCAAAGATGGTCCAAATCCCGCAAGAACAGCGGGTGAGGGGGCAAGAGGCAATGTCCTCGTCGCCGCCGCGCAGGGATCGCGACCCGCAGAGGAATCACTCCGCCGCCACCCGGTACCTTGCGACTCTTTCCCGAGATCCTTGGGGAAGATGTTTCGTTCCTTGGTCAGCCGCGAGGTCTGCCGACGGTCCAGCCCCCGACCACACCAGAACCATGTCGCTTCGGAACCCCGGGAGCCCACGTTCAGGCAGCGAAGCGGTCTGGCTCAAGTGGGCGACGATGCCTCAACGCGGGGACCGGCGCGCTCGGGAAAGCCAATACTCCCAGCAGAAATATGCAAGGATCGCTTTGGCCACATGCTTCCGCGAACCATCTCTCTGAAGACAGTGTCGAACCTTGCGAACAGAGAGAATGATCACAGCATCTAGGGTCTACTGCCCCCGCAGAGTGCCACTAGGCGTCGCCACAGCCAGACATGCAAACGGCCTCGGGTACTCTCCGAGGCCGTTTCTTTGTCATCTCAGCCATAATGATCTTGTGAGTCGGTTAGGTCATGTCCCGTGGCACGCCACAGGCTGTCGACGCGGCAATAGTTAAGCCAAAATCATCTATGCGCCCAAAAATAATTCAATGAAATCAACATGTGATATCGGCGTGGACATGATTTTATCGCGACCGCCGCCAAAGCAACGGCCAAAGCCGTGCCAAACAAAATCGGGGAAAGGTTTGCCAAGATACAAAAAAGCCGCCCGGAGGGGCGGCTACGAAGAGGTCCGGATTTCCTTTTGTCAAAGGTCGGCTCTTCGGAAGACCAAAGCTCTCAACCGATTTCGGGGAAGGATCGGTTCGACACCTGCCCGCTTCAGCGTCCACATCACGGTTCGAGGAAATAGACCATTCTCGTTTGCCAACTTTGCCAAAGAGACATAGCATTTTTCGAACTCAGCGACATCCTCCTCTGGAAATCGCTCACGGATCGATCCTCGTGCATTCTTGATTTTCTTCGAAGTCAAGAAGGGTCGTCCATCAGAATCCAGCGTTTTTTGGAGCCAGTTTATTCCGGACACAGGAATTCTTAGCCGTTCGCTGACCTCACGCACGGTGTGACCGACCATAGCAGATTTTCGGGACATGACCGCTCTGATTTCGTCCGGATCGACCAAAATGGCTCGGAACCGCAAGTCTTCAGGAAGTACTTCGACGCGCGTCAACGAACGGTCAAGGACAAGCTTGATGATATCTGTGACGGTTTCCCGGACGACTTCCGATGCGGCAATGGCGTCCACCATGCCATAACCGCCCTTGCTCACCGGCTTGGCAGAACCACGAAGTCGGAGAAGAAAATCGTCAAGATCGTCTTTGGAGACTTGAGACGATAACCCACTACGTTTGCCGCGCCCGGGCGCAAGCTGCTTTATGATACCATTACGCACAAGCATTCGTGCCTGTGTCTGATTACAGTTTAGGTAAGAAGGAATCTTACTGATCGCGATAGAGTTTTTCATCCGGCTTGCGAGCTTTTCACCCTTTTCAGCCTCGAAGCTGACGCCGCTGTTCGCCTTCGCATCGCGAGGCACGAGGCCGATTTCGACGAGCGCGCTGCGCAAGGTAACGGGATGGAGGCCTGTCTCCCGAGCCAGAGAGGGAACAGAATGCCGAAGCCGCTTGGCGACGACCTTTCCAAACAGTTGTGTTCCAGGATCGACAGCCATGGTGTCCAAGATATGTTGGCGCACAACATCACGAATTGGCCCCGGATCTTTCTGACCCCTCGGGAATTGCAACCAACGATACAAGCAGCCGAAGGCTGCAGGAGCGCCACACGTCCTCTTGGCCTTCCAAGATTGTGAAGCGATCGCTTCCAATGCCTTGCCGATCCCAGAGGGTCCCGTGACGGCGGCTTCAAACCCTGCCGCTCCTGCGTCGTCCCACTGCGAAAAACTGAGAGAGTCCAAGTTCGTGTGAGCCCCGAAGAGCATACACGCCCCAATTATTTCGCATGCCCGTGAAGCCTGATCGGCATCTTGCCCATCCAGCCAGTCCGACTGTGCTAAACCCTGAAATCGTAGCTCGATGTAGCGCTGCAGTGGAGAAGCATTTCTCGGCTGCGATTTCGCTGCTTGCAATTCGAGCTCGGGATCGCAGGGCGCAACAAGATTCATGTCCTGAAACTGCTCGAAGAACCCCCGATTGCGCCGTCGATGCAGAGCGATGCGATGTTGTGGACATGTCCGAACCGGAGAAAAGGCCCAAATGACACGGCCAACGCGGCTATCTCCGCTTGCGTTAGCGACATTCGCGTCTTCGAGGAGGCAAGCCGGACAATAGGTCGTGTGTGTGCGAAGCGCAAAATTTGCTCCGAAAGTCTCGGCACGGTGGCGAAACGACCGGTTCCCGACCGGCCGAACACCGCACGCTTCGATGTCTTCCGCCGGAACACCGGTCAGGCCAGAAAGCCGCCCCACGCATGCAGCGTTCGTGTCAACCACGCTCTGGCGGCTGATTTCCATCATTTGCAGCCAATCGGCGCAATCAAGATTGGCATGAAACCTCGCCATCCGAGAGCACCAGGAAACCGTGGTCTCGCCCGCTATCGGTGGGAGTGTAGGCAGCATCAGCATGTGCTCACACCCTTTCCAGCTTCTTCTTCTGACGTTTTGTCCGAGCTTCCTCATACTCCTCTGCCTGTTGGTCGAGTTCGACCGACAGCCAGTCGGACACCAGGAAGACGTTGCTGTCCGGGTCATTACGGTCTTCTTTGACCCAAGCGACTGCAAAATGATCGATGGTGAGTATTTCGTCCCCATCCATCAGCGCACTTTCGATGGCATGGAGGATGAGCACTACCGCACGACCGAACCGCCTGCGGCTCGCGTGAATTAGGCGAGCGGGCAAGTCGTCTCCGAGATCAGCCCCGAGTCCGACCTCAGCACAATACGCATCAATCAAGCCCAAGAGGCTTCCCTCGTCCGCGCCAAACTCAAGGTCGGAGGGACGAATCTTGGTGAAGCGACGGGAGACTTGGGGGTCATAGCCAATCACTTCCCCCAGTCGTTCTGTACCGCTGAGAATAGGAACCACCGGATGATCACCCTTCATCAGCGACTTGATCATGCGCAATGTCTTCTCGGTTTCCATCGCAGAGTCACCCAAAACCAAGTCTTGGGCTTCATCGAGCCAAAGAACGACAATCCCAAGCAAGGCAAGGCGATGCCGAACAGCCCTCCAGACCATGGCAGCCGTTGCTTTGTCGGAAACCCCAGACATTCCGCTGGCCTCGAGTATAGCAGTTCCCACACTTTTGAGGGTGGCATAAGGCGGGACATCAAGCGCAAGGTACCGCGGGCAACCAGTTTCTGGATTGGGTGCCAAGATATCGATTTCCGACAATACGGATTTGATGGCGGTTGTCTTGCCTCCGCCAGAACCCTCTATCACCATGACGCCCCGGGCTTCGTTCCCGGAATAGCGTGCCGGGGCCGGAATCAGTTCACCGGCATCATCGACATCAAGACACCGGAGCAGATGCAGCCGTATCTCAGCATCACGCTCGTTTGGAACATACATCTCGCGAAGTTGTTTAACTTCGGAACGAATTTTGGCGATATCGTTCATCACTTCACTTCCTTCTTGACCGGAACCCACTTTGGCGCCGGAACGACATTAGTATTGATCGTCTTGGGTTTCGGATTGGCGGCCCCTCGCGCCGGCTTGGCACGCTTGGGAGAACATGCCGCAGCGGGCTTCGCGGCGGTGGACTTGGCTTTCTGGGCAGTCGCTGGCTTTTCAGTGCGAGCGGGTTCGCAAGGCGGGATCTCTTGGCCAGGTTCCTCTCCATCGTCCAAAAGCGAACCACCGTCGGCAATGTCGAAAGACGAAAAGAGCGATGCTTCGAGGTGCTTGAATTCCTTTTCGGAAATCGACGTGTCGAGAAGCCCAAAGACCGCCGCCTTGTGCGCGGAAAGAGCCTCGATCTCATCGATCGCTCGAAACACCGCCTCCTCGTCCCAAGCTTTTCGCCCTGCCGACCGGGCACGAAGTGCTCGGCGGCTCGTCAGCCAGACGTGGAGGTTCACACCGGCGAACCGCTCATGAACGGCAGGAATTTCGCGCCATTCGCCATCAAGGAAAACCTCAATTGCCCCCAAGTCTTCTGCATCCCATCGGACATCGACCACCTTGGATCCGGGCCGGATGAACCACGCCCCGAGCTCTCGGTTATGATACTTGATGCCCATGACAACGATGCCCGACCTCGAGATTTTCCGTTTGTCACGAAGCCCGAATGCCAGCCTCTTGCTCCGCGTGTCTGGCAGAGCTCGGAGCGGATAGTTGCCGTTGGATATATCCGCTTCCCATTGCTCGCGCGGTGTGAGCCCTCCGAGACCAGCATGCGGAGAGTTGTGGTAAATATCGACGATCCAACGGACCAAGGCGAAGGCGACATCTGACGCGTCCAGACATGCGCGGTCTGTCGCGGGATAGTCACCCCTCTCCCTTGGATTGGAAAACGTTCGTCCGCGAAGCCGTGGCATAAGATCGAGAGCTGCCGTGTAAAACACGCGCTCGACGGTCCCGCGCATGCCCGGAATGCCGCCAATTGTCCTGAGGAACGACATCCCCAAGTCCATGCAGGTACTGCTGAACAGGTCTGCTTTGAAGGCTGGGCCATTGTCCGAGACAAGTAGTTCGGGAATTACCGCATAGGGCCATGGGCTCAGGGCACCCACGTCGTCTGCCCATTGACCTTTGTCACTCATCACCATGCGAAGGCATTCACGTGCTGCACTGGTGGTCGGATTTCTGGTGAGTTTAGCTCCAAGGATGACCTTTGTGCGACAATCTATTGCGAGAACCAGCCACCAGCGCGCTTTCTCCCCGTTGAGTTCCAACGCCTTTATGAAGTCTTCCCCAAAAACCTCATTGAGTTTTGCAGAAAAGATCATGGATATGAGGTCAATTCGCCACTCATCAATTTCGACGCGTTCACCAGGTCGGGAGACCTGCACGCCCTTCGCGACGGATCGTAATTTCTTTATTGCGTGATCACGGCCCCACCGTGCGATAAGGACCTTCAGAAAGTCGAGCTTACCAATCGTTGAGAGAATGGCGTCACGCCCCGGAATATCCAGCAACTCTACTCGCTCTGCCGCCAGCTTATCCCTATTCTCAGCCTCGCGCCTCTGATTTTCCTTCCGGAATCCGCGCCGAACGTCTTGGACGGTTTGCTTTTTGGTCTTTCTCTCGGTTGTAAGGTAGCTCGCCTGAACAAGCTCCATCATCAGACCGAGCACCTCCGGCCTATAGGCAGAGGTCCTGTTCCCCGAATGCGAAAGATTGTCGACCAAGGCTGACAATCCGTGTTTCCGATATTCAGCGACAAACTTTCTGATCGTGTCCGAACTGAACAGGGTAACGGTTACTTCGGGCTTGCCGCCCCGCTGCTTCCGGCCAGCCTTCTCTATGCGCCGATCACTACGGTTCTTCCGTTCGTGCTCGAGCATCTGCTGCTGAGAGGCCACCTCTTGGAAGTAAGGCTTGATCAGCTTCTCAATCTTGTCTCGGGACTCTTCAATGTCTATGGTATTGTTGCGAATTCCCAGTTCTTCGACTGCCATTACATGGGCATACCGGCTGAAGAACCGTGCCCTTGGCTTATCGGGAAGATCCGAAACCCTGAAGCTGACGTCTGCCAGCCCCACCGCCGGCCTCAGATCGGCAGGAAGGTAATACCCGACCTCATGCTTGACGCGCCCCATCGTGCTCAAGCGGCTTAGATTGGACATCGGAAACTGCTCGGCCAGACCAATCCCATCTGCAGGCACGAGTTCCACGTCTTCGCCGACGTATCTGTTCAAACGAAAGGCTTTGCCGTTGATCGTTATCCGATCATGCACGCCGATGCTGAACCCGGTCCCGACAGTCTTTACCTGGTCCGCCGGCACCATTCTGAATGGAACACTCAACTTACGGACTCCTTGCGCGAAACCAGCGTCGCCGGGGTTATCCGCTCGTTTTGGGGCACGAGCAGGTCACCGAAAGAAATGAGCTTCAGGAGCGCGCGGTAGCCACGTGCTCCGAGACCGAGATTGTCTGTCAGGGCCTTGATGCTGACGCGCCCCTGAAGATTCCCCACGAGCGCCCGGGCGGCATCTTCGGCATCTGGATCCCGATCACGAAGCGCGACGTTGATGTTTGCGTTGTGCAGCGCTTTTGCGTCAATATCCTGCTCAGTCAGCAACCGGACCGAATGGGCAAATTTCTTTTCCTGTACCCACCACGCGACTGTCCGCATGTGTTCGACAAAGCGACCCGACTGAAGGTCGATCGTCGGTTTGATTGTGCACGCAATACGCCGACCGTCGCCTTTCGTCACGACCATGTCGAAGAAATGCCGAAGCTCGTCCCGGCGTCCATAGACGAAGCGCACCTGCTCCCGCACATCGACAACGTCTGCACGCACGCTCTGCAATTGCAGATGGCACTGTTCGATCCAGGCCTCCGATACCGTTCGCATCCCGGGACCATCGCCAAGCACGGTGAAGCCTGTACAGTGCCCTTTCGACGCATTCGCGATCCTTCGGTCTGCCCGAGACGGTTCAGGCAACACTCTTCCCTCCGAAAAACACGGCATATTCGTTCTCCTTTTGCATAGAGAGGCCGCCTGCCGGCACGGCGGCCGACAGCGCCCGAAGGCTGCGGTCTATTTTTGGGGTTAGTGGCGACGCTCAGCCGATACGGGCTGGCTCCGCTCTTGAAGCTCCTGACATTTCAAGGAGCCAGGGACTCAGTGCCAATGGATGAGCTATGGAAAGTCGCGACGTCCGATCGGGGTATCATCTCCGGTCCGTGATTGCTTCGTTTCAAAAGCAATGTTGGCCACTCTTTCTCGCGACGAAGAATTTTTTTCCTTTGGGCGTTTCTCCTTCTGCTCAGTGATTCTCTCGCTAAGGAATCCGATCACGAGTCCTCTGGTCAACGCTGAGATACTTCTTTGTGCGCCGCGAGTGATGCGTCGTGCTGCCAACATGGCCTCAAGCATGGAACTCGCACGGCAAAACGCTGAAGTTTAATCCAAATTCTGAGACGGAATTTTCCCGGACTATGGTGGTCAACAACCTATAAATTGTGCATGATGCGCTCAGCAGCCCCTCTATCTTGGGCCAGCTTCAAGAAGACGGAGCTTCACGGTGACAAAAGCAGCATCTTTTCGTACGCCAGATGCGCGGAGGACGGCGCTCAAGCTGGCTGAAACCATTGGCGTGAAAAAGGCGGCTCAAGAGCTGGGTTTACACCGAAACACACTGAACAACTGGAAACGTCGAAAGAATGAGCAAGGGACACAGGGGTTGAAGCCCACACCCCGAAAACAGACGGCACATCCGCAGATGACGCCCGCCAACACGGTTGAGGCCATAATCGACCTCGCTTTGGCGCATCCTTCTTTCGGCTGTTACAGGCTGAGGGAACTCCTGCCTTCGGATGATCGCCAAGTCTCGACAACGACGATCCAGAAAATCCTGAACAGGAAAGGTCTCGGGACACCGAGGGGCCGCCTGATGGCCTTGGAGGATCGCGGAACCCTGGACGGCATGAGCGACGAGCAGACCGAGTTCGTCAACCGCAGGAATCCGTGTTTCCCCAAGTGTAATGTCCGGAACCAGGGCCCCGGATGGGCGCTTGCGGCGGGGTCGTGGAGGATCCGCGTTGGCATCTCTCCGAGCGATATGTTGCTGTTCACCGTCCTCGATGTCTGGACTGGATATGTGTTTTGCGTTGTGACGAATGACGATAAGAAAGAAAAGGCGCTACAGAAGCTAAACCACCAGATTGCGCGATTCTATCACGGATGGGGATGTAAGGTTCAGTCCATATACTTGTTCGAAGGAATGGAGAAGTCGGACAACTCAAGTCTCGCGTATGACAATAACCACTTTCTTTTCCATATTTATCTGTCTCAAAACTTCATAGTGCGAAATCATCGGTCATGTTGCCTAATGAGGTTCCAAGAAATAATTTCAAACGAATTCTTTGAGCTTCTTGATGTCGACACTTTTCGACCAAACGTGGACGAGTTCGATCAGGCGCTCCATGGATGGCTCCGCTATTACAACGCGGAACGGAAGCATGAAGGCTATCCGCACGGCGGAAGGGCACCACTTCACCGTTTCAACTTGCGACCCAAGGTTCGGTCCCAGCGAAAGACGTCTGAGCGACAGCCTCACGAACCAGCCCGCTGCGGCACATCCAGCGCAGAAAATTCGACATCTTGCGAGCCGACGCATGGCCGAGGTCGCTCGACAAATAACCTTCTCGATTTCATCGTGAACGACATTCCGGAGGTTACAATTCAGCCCAGCAACATTCACCCGCCGCCGTTCGATTTCCTTTGGTATTACTGTAACCGCTCCAGAGTTGGCCCAGCACGGGATTTCTTGTCTTGAAGGGCAAGCGGCTCCTCTTTGACCTTCGCCACCTGCCCGCGCTACTGCAGGCCCAATTGAAAATGTCGGCGACGTCGCCCGTTTGGCCGCGCGGTTCGTTCACTCAGTTCCAAATGAAAAAGTTCCAGCCCGCCGTTCGTAGTTTGCGGTTGAGGCGGACGGTGATCATTGCATAGCTTGACAAGTGTCGCGGCTGCGCAGCGCGCGCCATTTTACACATGGTTTCGGAGAGTTACTGGAAATGACCGCACTTGACGATCTCCTTCAGTCCTATCGGGACGCTGCGGTCACAGAGCGCGAAAAAGGCACTTACCTCGAGCGTCTGGCCTGCGCCTACCTGACCGCTGACCCGGTTCAGTCAGAGGAATACGCGGATGTCTGGTCATGGTCGGATTGGGCCGTCCGGAACGGCTGGAACGGCAAGGACGTGGGCATCGACCTCGTCGCGAAGCTACGGAACGAAGAGGGCTTCGCCGCGATCCAGTGCAAGTTCTACGGGGCTCAACACCGGATCCAGAAAGCGGACATCGACAGCTTCATCTCGGCGTCGGGCAAGGCGCCCTTCGTTCGACGCGTCGTCATCGACACCACGGAGGTTCCGTGGGGTGCCAACGCCGAGGAGATGATCGCCGGTCAGAGCATCCCGGTTGTTCGCCTGTCCCTCACGCATCTCCGCGAGAGTCCGATCGACTGGACGATCTTCGGCATTCGCGGTGAAGCCATCCTATCGGCGAAGAAATCCCTCAGACCTCACCAGATCGAAGCGCTGGAGGCCGTGCGCACAGGATTGGCCGAAGCTGATCGCGGCAAGCTCATCATGGCCTGCGGCACCGGCAAGACGTTCACTTCTCTCAAGATCGCGGAGGATCTCGTCGGCAAGGGCGGTCGCGTGCTGTTCATGGTTCCCTCCCTCGCCTTGATGTCCCAGACGGTTCGGGAATGGACGAACGACACGGAGATCCCTCTCCGGTCCTTTGCCGTGTGTTCCGATGCGCAGGTCGGCAAGCGCCGTGTCTCTAACGACGACGCGGCCGAGATCGAGGCGCACGATCTCGCCTTCCCGGCCACGACGAACCCCGAGCGCCTCGTCGAGAAGGCCGGTCAGGATGATCCGGAGCGGATGACGGTCGTTTTCTCAACCTACCAGTCCATCGGGGTGCTGGATGCCGCGCAGAAGGCTGGCCTCCCCGCCTTCGACCTCATCGTCTGCGACGAGGCGCACCGCACGACCGGCGCGACGCTGGCCGGCGAGGAAGATTCCAACTTCGTCCGTATCCACGACGATGCCTGCGTCGAGGGGCGCAAGCGCCTCTACATGACCGCCACGCCCAGGATTTTTGGCGACGCCGTGAAGACACGGGCCGACGAAGAAGCTGCTGTTCTGGCCTCGATGGATGACGAGGACCTTTACGGCAAAACCTTGCTCCACAAGGGCTTCGGCTGGGCCGTGCAGAAGGGCCTGCTGACCGACTACAAGGTCATCGTATTGGCCATGGACGAGGGGTTGGTCAGCGCCAGCGTGCAGAAACGCCTGGCGGATCAGAATTCGGAACTCGACCTCGACGACGCCACCAAGATCATCGGTTGTTACAAGGCGCTGACCAAGCAGGACCTGAAACAAGACATATCCTTCGACCCGCAGCCCATGAGGCGCGGCCTGGCGTTCTGCAAGAGCATCGCCGCCTCCAAGCTGATCCGTGACGAGTTCGCCAATGTCGTAGCCGAGTACACCGGTGATGACGCGATGATTGAGGACGACGCGCCCTCGTCGCCGGACCGCCTCGACATCGAGATCGAGCACGTCGACGGCACCTTCAATGCCAAGTCCCGCAACCAGCTTCTGGACTGGCTCAAGGCCGACGCCGACGGCAACACGGCTCGCATCCTCACCAACGCCCGCTGTCTCTCCGAGGGCGTCGACGTGCCGGCGCTCGACGCGATCATGTTCCTGCACCCACGGAAGTCCCTGATCGACGTGGTGCAGTCGGTCGGCCGCGTCATGCGGCGCGCCGAGGGGAAGAAAATGGGCTACGTCATCCTTCCAGTCGGCGTCCCGGCGGGGGTGGAGCCCGAAGTCGCGCTTCAGGACAACGAGCGGTATCGTGTTGTCTGGCAGATCCTGAACGCCCTCCGAGCCCACGACGAACGCTTCGACGGCACAATCAACCAGGCGTCGCTTGGGCAGGACGTATCCGACCGGATCGAGATCGTCGGGGTCACGAAGGAATCCGAAGAGCTCAAGTCCATCACCCACGAGGTGACCGAGCTGCCAACTCGCAAGGCGCAACCGCAGGCCGGGCTGGGCAAAGGAGGCGACACCGGGGATATCGTGATCGAGGGCCCCAGCGCCGAGCAATACGAACTCTTCATCGACGAGTTCTCCAAGGCCATCATGGCCAAGATCGTCAAGAAGTGTGGCACCCGCGACTACTGGGAGGACTGGGCCACCAACATCGCCGAGATCGCGCAGCGGCACATTTCGCGCATCACCGGCATTCTGGCCGAACCCGGCACCAACGCCCGCAAGGCCTTCGACGACTTCCTCGCCGAGCTCCGCGACGACCTGAACGACAGCATCACCGAGCAGGACGCCATCGAGATGCTGGCCCAGCATCTCATCACGCGTCCCGTCTTCAAGGCGCTCTTTGCCGGGCACCAGTTCACCGACCAGAACCCCGTCTCCCGTGCCATGCAGCAGGTGCTGGACGTTCTGGACGAGAACCACATCGACAAGGAAACCAAGGACCTCGAAAAGTTCTACGACAGCGTCCGCAACCGCGCCCACGGGATCAGCGATCCTCAAGCCAAACAGCGTCTGATCGTCGAGCTCTACGACAAGTTCTTCCGCAACGCCTTCCCCCGCACGACGGAGAAGCTGGGCATCGTCTACACGCCGGTCGAGATCGTCGACTTCATCCTGCACTCGGTCAACGAGATGTTGCAGGAGCACTTCGGCCAGACCCTCGGCTCGCGTGGCGTCCACATCATGGACCCGTTCACCGGCACGGGCACCTTCATCACGCGGCTGCTGCAATCGGGCCTAATCGCGCCCGAGGAGCTGGAGCACAAATATCGCCACGAGATCCACGCAAACGAGATCGTCCTGCTGGCCTACTACATCGCCGCGATCAACATCGAGGCGGTCTACCAGGGCGAGGCCAAGAAGAACGAGTATGTGCCCTTCGAAGGAATCTGTCTCACCGACACCTTCCAGATGTATGAGGGCAAGGACGAGCTGGCGCTCTACATGCCTGACAACTCCGAACGCCGGACCCGGCAGAAGGAGCTGGATATCCGGGTGATCGTGGGCAACCCGCCGTATTCCAAGGGGCAGGAAAGCGCCAACGACAACAACGCTAATGTAAGCTATGACGAGCTGGATCGGAGCATCCGCGACTCCTATGCAGCAAAGTCCACCGCGACCAACAAAAACGCTCTCTATAATAGCTACATAAGGGCTATTCGTTGGGCCTCGGATAGAATTGGCAATGCAGGTGTCATCGGGTTTGTTACGAGTGCTGGGTGGATCGACAGTAACGTTTCAGATGGTATGCGCGCATGCCTCGCGGAGGAGTTTACCGACCTCTATGTGTTCCATCTTAGGGGCAATCAACGCACCAGCGGGGAACGGTCGCGTAAGGAAGGTGGCAAGGTCTTTGGTTCGGGCAGCCGATCACCAATTGGGATCAATATTTTTGTTAAGAACCCATATGCCAAAGAGCAAGGCCGCATCTTCTTCCACGACATCGGCGACTACCTCGACCAGAAACAGAAGCTGGCGATCATCCGCGATTTCGGCGCGGTGAAAGTGGACCTGTCACGGATTTGTGCCGCT